>JAFSLR010000156.1 GCA_017448375.1 Synergistaceae bacterium
CTGGTTCAGAAGTTGGCGCGGGTTCAGGTTGAGGCTCTGGCTTAGAAGTTGGCGCGGGTTCAAGTTGAGGCTCTGGTTCAGAAGTTGGCGCGGGTTCAGGTTGAGGCTCTGGTTCAGAAGTTGGCGCGGGTTTCGATTCTGATGCATTATTTTTTGATATTGCTTCCCACACTGAAGAAGAACCTTGCTGTTCAGCTTCATAAGATTGAACCTGTTCTAGTGATTTAGTCTCACTGAGTACATCCCAAATTGAAGAAGGAGATTCGTAATCTTTGGAATCAAGTTTTATCACAGTCTCATCTCCCATAGCAGACGAAAAGGACAATGATAGCACTAGTATGAATACGACAATAAAAGGAAAAACGCGCCTTATCATGAAAAAACATCTCCATATGAAAAAATTTTTGTGTTTTTTATGAATTTAACTTGTTAGCATTATACATTAACATAAGAGAGAAATATATATTGAAAGGGGATAACTGTTATAGAAATGAGGGGTATACACACATCGATTAACGACATACACAGAGCAATTTTCACAGAAGTAGCTAGGCTCTCCTACAAACACAAAGAGGGCGACTTATCAGAAATGGAACTTATTCCGTATCGAATCATTCAGGGAGAAATTTCGAATTACAGGGACTGAGTGAAACATTCTTTAATTCTAATTCATGAATAACTTCCTTCACAAATTCTTCCACATTAAACTCCATAATTCAGCATCTATAAAGTTTTCTGTGTATAGACACAATTTACTATAGCATTTGCAGGACTTTCCTATCAGTCATACACACAGTTTATTGACAGACTCATAATCCAGAAAGCGTTATTTTTGTATCTGCATTTATGAGCATTGCGAACATGAGTAATATCAGTGAGAGAAAAGATTTTTTCATGATAATTCTCCTTATTATCGAGTTAATTGCTGTTTTGCTCCATAGAATCTCAGAAGACTTGCAATTTTTGTATGTTCATTCTTTATTGCCCACATTAAAGCTGTCATTCCAAAGTTATCTTCAGCGTTCACATCTGCATTATGTTTCAGAAGAAGTTCTGCCAGTTCCACACGTCCTTCTCTTGCCACCAGCATTAAAGCCGTATTACCGTCTTTGTCCTTAGCATTCACGTTTGCTTCGTGAGCCAGAAGGAGTGCTGCTATTTCATTGTAGCCTTTCGATACTGCTTTCATTAAAGCTGTTACGCCGTTTTTGTCTCCAGCGTTTACATCTGTTCCATACTTCACGAGTACTTCTGCTGCTTTTTTGTTGCCGTCATATGCTATCAGCATTAGAGCAGTCCAGCCGTCATTATCCTTAGCGTTTACATTTGCTCCGTTCATTACAGCTTCTTTGATTTTTTCTGCATTACCAGAGTTGCACAGCCTGAGAAATTCTTTGTCGTTCAGTTTTATCACTGGTTCAGGTTTCGACTGTTTAATAATTACGGTAGGTTTCGATGTTTCCTTCGGAAGGGCTGACGGCGTTACCGCTGAGATTTTAACATCACGACTTTTATCATCAATTTGAATAATTTCGTCTTCCGCTTTATCAAACCATTTACGTACCTTTTTGAGCATAGGCTTGGCCTCTGGAAACATACAGATGAATCCAAGCAACAATAACATGCCAATGATTTTTCCTGCAAAATTCTTGATACCCTCAAATATGATTTCACGCATTGTTAATCTTCACTTTTCCCTTCCCATAGTATTAATTTTTCTCCTTTCCTATCCAGAACGTGTGAACAGGTATTACTATTAAATCTTCAAGTTTATGTGGTTTATTTTACCCCATAAGCACGTAAGAGATTAGGTATTTTTTTGCAATTTGAATTTGATACAAATGCTAAAGCCATCCCGCCAAAATTATTTTTAGTATTGACATCTATCACCGTCCATATCTGATTATGTTTCAGTTTCAGTTTCAACTTCAGGTTAAGGTTCAAGTTCCTGTTCTTGTTCCTGCTCAGGCTCAACTTCAATTTCAGGCTCAGATACAAGTCCAGCTTCCTGTGTCTCTTCAAACAATTCTTCAGAAACTTCTAGTCCAAGCTCACCTCCAATGATGATGTCACCTTCAGAAGGTTCATCAAGGTTCATCAACTATATCATTATTATCTTTTACTTCATGAAAGTGAAATATCTTCGGGTTCATCTTCAAGCTGTATATTATCAGGCTCATCATCATGAATTTCCGAAACTTCCTGTTGATCCAACGTAAACTCCGAAATAACTTCTGATTCGTTCAGCACATCATGTACTTCTTCAATCTTAAGGACTTCGTGAAGTTCATTAGTGCCCACTTTTGAAAATTCGCGCCGAGCGTTGTACAATTTCACTCGCTTGATTGTCAAAAGATTTATTCATCACTGGGAGTTGGTTTGCGTGGTTTACGGATACGCGAGAGTGAGTACTATGGGGCAAGCGCGAGAGGGCAATTCGCTTGAGGCACAGGTCAGCGCACTCAGGCAAGCAGGAGCAGAGCGTATATACCGGGACGTATACAGCGGGAAGCCGGAACGCCGTCCGCAGTTAGACAGGCTGATGAAGGTCATCGAGTACGGAGACAAGCTCATCATAACGAGGCTAGATCGCATAGCCCGCAGTCTGATACAGGGAGTGAAGTTGCTAGAGACGCTAAGTGAGAGAGGCGTAATTGTAGAAGTGCTGAATTTGGGCATTATCGATGATACGCCGACGGGCAAGCTGATACGGAACATCATGCTGAGCTTCTCGGAGTTCGAGCATGACCTGATAGTACAGAGGACGCAAGAGGGCAAAGCGATAGCTCGTCAGAACGCAGACTTCCGAGATGGCCGTCCTAAGAAGTTCACTCGTGTGCAACTGGATCACGCGCTGGAACTGTTAGAGACACACTCGTACAAGCAGGTCGAGAGGATTACAGGGATAAGCATAACGACGATATACCGGGCAAAGCTAGAGAGAACAAAACGGAAACACCTGAGAGAAACCCCCTGCAAGCGAGCATAGAGCGCAAGCCGAGAAGAGCATAGCCCCGCCCAATCAGCCGCAACTACTAACAGGCACAAAGAAACCAACGCAATGCCTCAAAGCGACAAACCTCGACGAGCCACACCGAGCAATCAGCAATCCCCCAATCACCCAGACTACCGACAACTCGCAGTGAGCAATAACCCTACAGCCCAAAAGGATGACCATGCAGAACCCTCAGACAGAGGAACAAACACATCCATTAATGCCCAACACAGAACACGACCTCCCAAACTACACAAACAACAGCACATAACTACAGAAAGCCATTCCAGAGACATAAAGACAGGAAAAAAGACTTAAGCACAGGAAGCTCCAGCCTCGTATGAGGTATAAGCAGTAAGTACCAAATTAGCTTCTCTTACGTTTCCTCTTACGTTTGGATTTACGCCTACGTTTAAAGTACATCAAAGACTTTACCCGCAACCATCTAGGGACTCTAGGAACAGAAGGAACAGTCAGAGACACGAACAGCCCCCGAAGACCTCCAGAAGCCTCCCTAAAGGCCCCCCGTTTATGCTCAGAAAGCCGTAACAATTCCGCCTGACACAACCAGAGGAGCAAAGCGACGCGCGCGCGCGTCATAATATATAACAGACCTGTGCCACCGATTTTTTCAGGAATGGGAGGTACATTCGCTTCTGTCTGTACAGGCTGTACAGGTAACGGCGGTAACGTTCCGGCCGCCTTGCGACGGAAGTATGTCCTAC
>JAFSLR010000157.1 GCA_017448375.1 Synergistaceae bacterium
CCTCTTTTCATTCTCGGTCTTGAACTTGCTCTCTAAATCCTCGCGGGTTTTTCGCTCATTCTCAAGCGACACACGCAGATTTTCGGCTTCCTCCTGAAGTTTGCGCTCTGACTCCTCACGTGCTTTGCGTTCCTCCTCCAATGACACACGCAGATTTTCAGCCTCCGTTTGTGCCATGCGTTTTTCGTCCGTTTCGGCCTTGAGTTTGCGCTCTAATTCCTCACGTGATTTCCGCTCACTCTCTAAAAGCTCTCCGGCCTCTTTGAGCTTATTTTCCGCCTCAAGCAATGACTGTTTGAGTTTTTCCCGTTCCTTGAAGAAATTTATCATCTCTTTTCTCTTCCTCCTCACATACTTACGGATAAAAGGAAGTGTTGCAGTCAATAATACAGCTACAACAACTTCCTGCCAGTACTTGATGAATATCTCGCTCAGAAATTCCATATCTCACTCCCCTTTAATGATGGAATAACCTTCTGCCCGTCATCACCATTGCCATACCGTAATCATCACAAGCCTTAATCACTAAGTCATCGCGTATTGATCCTCCCGGCTGTGCAACGTATTTTACCCCGCTCAATTTCGCCCTGTCTATGCTGTCGGGGAACGGGAAGAACGCATCACTCCCCAAACTTGCGCCCGCATTCTGAGAGATGAAAGCGCGTTTTTCGTCAGCACTCATGAAATCGCCCGTAAGCATTGAGGATATAGCGTTGTCGCGTTCAGGCCGTCCCAAATCATCGCGGAACTCAAGCTCCAATACTTTCGGGTGTTCACGGAGAATCCTCAAATCAGCCTTATCACATGCCAGCTTCACACAGTGTAACCTTGACTGCTGACCGGCTCCGACTCCTAACGTTTGTCCGTCCTTCGTAACGCATACTGAGTTTGACTGCGTATATTTCAAGGTGATTAGTGCTAGGGTCAAATCGCGCCTTGCGTTTTCGGGAATGTCTTTGCGGACTGTTACGGGGGAGTCATATTTCGCGGTGTCGATGACGGGTGCAGTGTTTCGTCCCTGCTCGAAAGTTACGCCGAAGATGTCTCGTGTCTCGTTTTCTTCGGGAACATAATCGGGGTCAATCCTCACTACGGCATAATTTCCTTTACGCTTTGACTTGAGGATTTCGAGTGCTTTCGGGGTGTAGGCGGGCGCGATTATTCCGTCTGAGACTTCACGCTTGATGTAAGCTGCTGTAATTTCGTCGCATTCATCGCTGAGTGCTATCCAGTCCCCGAATGATGAGAGTCTGTCAGTGCCTCTTGCGCGGGCGTATGCACAGGCTAAGGGCGAGTCGTTGATGCTGAGATTTGAGTCAACGAAGAAGATTTTGCGTTCGGTGTCTGATAACGGGAGTCCGAGTGCTGAACCTGCCGGGCTTACGTGCTTGAATGAAGCTGCTGACGGGAGATTGAGACTTTCTTTCAGTTCGCGGACTAACTGCCACGAGTTGAGAGCGTCAAGGAAGTTGATGTAACCCGGGCGGCCGTTAAGGATTTCGAGTGGGAGATTTCCTCCGTTCCTCATGAAGATTCTTGAGGGTGTCTGGTTGGGATTAGTTCCGTATTTCAGCGTGTATTCTTTCATCTTTCATGCCTCCTGTGTGTTGTACAGTTTATCCGTGTAAGTATCACCGTCATAATACCTGACGTAAAGCGCAACCCTGTAATCCTCGCCAAGTTCACGCCATAATGACTCCGCAAAACGATTCATGTCATCAGGGATATTGACTTCACGCGGTTCACCCTCGAACGAAGGCAGGACTCCTCCGGCCATGACATCATGATTGTACGTGTGAATGAGTCTTCCCTTACCGGGCGTGTAATCGTACTCGTAGAAATATTTTCCCGCCCGTTTGAGAATGCTCTGTTTGTGGCCTGAAGGTGTCATTATCGCACTGATTCGGGGTGTGTAATGCGGTGCGTCCGGCTCATATTCGCGAGTCCTCAATGCACCCTCGAATGTTCCGCCTGTTTTCATTGCGTCAAAAATTGTGTCGGTCTGGTCGCCGTTAGTGATGATGATATTCTCGCCCAATACTCTTAACGGTGAATAGAGTATCAATGACGGGTCAAAATTCTTGTCATCGCGCGTAAGTTTGATGATGAGATCATTGCCGGAACGCTCAAAGATTCGCGCCTTGCTTGAAACGCTCCGTCCCATGATGAAATACGCAAGCACCTTGCCGCCTGAAGGATTCATTCCCGTAATGATTCCGCGCCCTGCATACTTCTGTGGTTTCGGGAAAATTTTCGGCTCAATCTTCCTGCATACACTCTCAACAGCACGCGGGAATATCACCCATTCGCAGTTCTCCATGACTCTACGCTGTAACGTTTCCGGCGTATCATTCGGGAGAACGTCAAGAGATTTCTGCGCTATAATCTCGCCTCCGTCTGGAATCTCGTTGACGTAATGCACAGTTGCGCCCGTAACCTTAACGCCCGATTTCAATACAGCCTCATGAACTTTCAGGCCGTAATAGCCTTTACCGCAGAATGAAGGTATCAATGACGGGTGAATGTTGATGATTGGGACTCCGGCGCGGTCAATAAATTCCTTCGTCAATATCTTCATGAAGCCCGCAAGAACTATAATATCCGGCCTCACTCCCTCAATCACAGAAATTATTTCGGCCTCCGTTTTTGCGACTGCTGACGGAATGCCCGAATTTGTAGCCCTCATTAAGGCGTAAGCGTTCTCATTGTTTGAGATTACCTGAATGATTTTTCCTGATGATAATATTCCGTTTCTCTGAGCGTCAATGAGTGCCTGAAGGTTTGTTCCTCCTCCTGACACAAGAACAGCTATTTTCAGCAAAGTATTAGTCCTCCTTCACCTTTCACAATTTCACCTGCAATACATGAGCCGTCAACAGCCCTCAAAATTTCGTCCGCCTCATCATTCGCGCAAATAATCATCATTCCTGCACCCATGTTGAAAACGTGATACATTTCATCAACGGGAATATTTCCAGTCCTCATTATCACGTCAAAAATCGGGGGTACAGTTATCGACTTGAGATTGATTTTTGCCGAAAGTCCTTCGGGAATCGCGCGGGGAATATTCTCCCAGAAGCCTCCGCCCGTAATATGTGCAATGCTCTTAACACGGCGCATTATGGGCAGTACATCCTTGACGTAAATTCTTGTCGGTGTCAAAAGTTCCTCGCCTAATGTCCGTCCCAATTCCGCAACGTAAGTGTGAACGTCAACGTCAGCAAAAACTTTCCGAACCAGTGAGAACCCGTTGGAGTGAACGCCCGTTGAAGGTAGCGCGATAATCACATCACCTTCACGGACGTTATGAGGGTCAAGAATTTCATCACGTTCAACAACCCCAACGCAGAACCCCGCAATATCGTATTCATTCTCAGGGTAGAATCCGGGCATCTCAGCAGTTTCACCGCCTATCAGCGCGCATTCGGACTGCACGCACCCTTCAGCGACTCCCGAAACGATTTCGGCGACTCTCTCAGGAATATTTTTCCCGACAGCTACGTAGTCCAGAAAGAACAGCGGCCTCGCTCCGCAGCAAAGTACGTCATTCGCGCACATCGCAACGCAGTCAACGCCGACAGTGTTATGTCTGTCCATCGCAAACGCAATCTTCAGCTTAGTGCCGACTCCGTCAGTCCCCGAAACGAGTACGGGACTCTTCATTCCCTCCGGCAGCGCGAACATTCCCCCGAAACCCCCAATCCCCCCGATAACGCCGGGAGTCATAGTGCGTTCGACATGGCCGCGCATGAGTCTTACTGCGTCATATCCTGCCTGAACGTCAACGCCCGACTCCCTGTAGCTACTGCTTACTGTATTTCGCTCTGATGTCATTATCTTTCTGTTCTACCCTTTCTGCCATTTTCGCCGACTCAGCGTCAAGCCTTGCGGACAATTCATCATCTTCAACCGCAAGAATCCTTCCTGCGAGCCACGCTGAATTTTCCCCGC
>JAFSLR010000158.1 GCA_017448375.1 Synergistaceae bacterium
GGTGTTAATCGGTGTAGTTGTGCTTCTTGCGGTTCTGGTTGACGTAATACGCGCACAGAAAGCAAAGCGCACGTAAATTTGTGTATTTGCGGGGATAACCCGTAAAAATAAAAGGAGGAAATATTCTCATGAAAAAGTTTCTCAGCGTTTTTCTCTGCGGTTTAATGGTTCTTTCCATCATGGCCGCGCCCGTTTTCTCTGCGGAAGAAGTCAACACTTCCGGCAAAGAAATGGACATTCGTATCATCTCCAAGAGCTTCAACAACCAGTTCTATCAGGCTGCCTTCAAGGGTGCAGCTGACGCGGCGGCAAAACTCGGCGTTAAAATCACAACCAACGGCCCCGATGTTGAGACCAACACTTCACAGCAGGTTGAACAGGTCAAAGCGGCCGTGAATGCCAAGCCCGATGCGATAGTTCTTGCTGCGTGCGACACAGCCTCGCTTGAGGAAACATTAGACTCCGCGAAGGAAGCCGGAATCCCCGTTATAGGGTTTGACTCAGGCGTACCCGGAGACACAACCGGAGCTGTTCTTGCGACTGCTGCAACCGATAACGGCAAGGCAGGCGGAAATGTTGCCGCGAATCTTATTGCTGACCCGGGATTCCAGAAGGCCATACTGAAGGGCACGGAGAAAGCTCCCACTGTACTGGCTATTCTTGCTCAGGACGCGACTTCGGGCTCAATCGTTCTGCGTGTTGACGGATTTATCGCACAGGCTCTTGCATCGCTTGAGGCTCTCGAAGGTCTGAAGGGTGCTGTTTCGGTCTCAGGCCAGGAGAAGTGGACGAAGCCTTCAGCCAATCCCGAGAAAGTGAAGATCGTAGTCGTTGTTCCGCCGTCATCAAGTGCTGCTGACATTCAGGCCGCCTCAAAGACAATTTTTGCGATGGACAATCTTGTGGGTGTTTTCGCCGCGAATCAGGACGCTGTGAACGGCGTAATCTCCGCAACAAATGACGGTACAGACCTTGACCGCGCTGACGGTATCTACAAGGATATTTTTGTTGTGGGATTCGACTCGGGCACTTCACAGCGTGAGGCCATCAAGGACGGTCAGTTCTTCGGGAGCGTTACGCAGGATCCCTATCAGATGGGCTATCAGGCTGTCGTTCTTGCTGTACGCGCCGCGAACAAAGAGCCAGTATCCGACATTGACACGGGCTCAAAGTGGTACAACGCAAAGAACATCGACAACGAGGACATTGCTATTCTTCTTTACGATTAACATTGTCATTCATTCAGGGGGAGGGCGTAAAGTCTTCCCCTTTTATTTTAATCAACGGAAGGTGTTATATATGAGCGGTATTTATGGTATTCATCACATCTGTGTGCACACTCCAGAAATAGAAAAGTCGATTAATTTTTACCGTGATATTATGGGATTTAACCTTATTGGGCGTGAAACGTGCGATTTCGGCGAATACGCTATGATGAAGCTGAACGACTCACGGCTTGAGCTTATTCAGCCTAACGAACAGGACGAAGATACTTTCGGCAACAAAGGCTCAATCACTCATATCGGAATGGCTGTTGAAGGTATTGACGGTGTTCTTGAGAGTCTCCGCGAAAAGGGAGTGCCTCTTCTGTCTAATGGGATTGAAGATGATGATGCACCTATGGGGGGACTTCGGGTCATACAGCTTTTAGGGCCGAGCAGTGAACACATTAATTTGTATGAATGGAAGCAGAAATTCTGATATACTTTTGCAAAATCCCACACAATCATAAAAATCATTAGGAGGTGTTCTTCTTATGGCAAGCAAGTATGACGCTCTATCACGTATCATCTTGCAGAACGTAGGAGGCAAGTCAAATATTACAGCTGTAACTCACTGCATAACAAGACTCCGCTTCAACCTTAAGGACGAATCCAAAGCTAACACGGACATTCTCATGAACACGGACGGAGTTGTTACCGTAATGCAGTCGGGCGGACAATATCAGGTTGTAATCGGCAATCATGTCCCTGACGTATTCAAGTCTGTAGTATCAGTCGGACATCTTGAGAATCTCGCGGCCTCTCAAGGCGACAACGAATCAGAATCCCCCGCGAAAATGAATCCCTTTGACGCTTTCGTCAACATCGTAACAAGCGTATTCACTCCCTTCTTGGGGATTCTATGCGCCTGCGGTATCTTGAAGGGTATACTCGCACTGTGTACGGCTTTCGGAGTCCTCAGCGGCAACGGTGGAACTTATAACATACTCTTCTCGCTTGCTGACTCAGGATTCTATTTCCTTCCTCCCATACTCGGTTACACGGCCGCAAAACGTTTCAAGCTCCCCGAACTTGAAGGTCTCGTAATCGGACTCGCTATGGTATATCCATATCTCCTTGACGCAAAATCTATGGACATCTCAAACCTTTTCGGTATACCCGTCGTAATGCCGCCTTCAGGAAATTACACAAGCACCGTTATTCCCGTAATATGTGCGGTAGCGTTCGCGGCTTGGTTCGAGAATGCCTACAAGAAATACATTCCTGACACAATCAAACTTTTTGCAATCCCGTTAATCACTTTGTCCGTAACTTTCTCATTAACGATCCTCGCTATAGGGCCTGTTGCGACTCTGATTTCTGACGGCTTATCGTCCGCTTTCAACTGGCTGTACTCCGTGAGTCCCGTTGTAATGTGCGCGATTGTCGGAACGTTTTGGCCTGTACTCGTAATTTTCGGCCTTCACTGGTCGCTTGTCCCAATCGCAATGATTAACATCTTAAACGGCGGTGATATTATCCTTTCCGCAATGTTCGGGACAACTTTCGCCAACACGGGCGCAATCGGCGGAATTTGGCTTAAGACGAAAGACCCTAAGATTAAGGGATTGTCCCCTGCTGCGTTCATTTCAGCGGTTGCCGGAGTAACTGAGCCTGCTATTTACGGTATACTTCTTCCCAAAAAAACACCTTTCATCCGTTGCTGTGTAATATCGGGTATTGCAGGGGCTGTATTAGGCTTCCTTGAAGTAAAGTATTATCAGATGGCAGGATTAGGGGTATTCGGATATACAGGTTTCATTGACACCGTGAACAACAAATTTTCAGGAATGACAATCGCAATCGTTATTTCACTCGTCTGCGTAGTTGCCGGATTCATCTCAGAATTATTATTCTACAGGGAAACAGCAGAGGCTTCCCCCAAAAATACGCCTAAAACATCAAACGGAAATGTTACGCTTCATGCACCGATTGCGGGGAAATACATTCCGCTTGAAGAAATCCCGGATCAAGTTTTCTCTCAGGGTTTTTTGGGGAAAGGCTGCGGAATCGATCCGAGCGGCGAGACTGTTTACGCTCCGTTTGACGGCGAAATAGCACAGGTTGCTGACACAAAACACGCTGTCGGAATAATATCCCCTGAAGGCGTAGAAGTCTTGATTCATGTCGGAATGGATACGGTTGAGATGAACGGCGAACATTTCGAGGCAAAAGTCAAAATCGGCGACAAAGTGAAATGCGGAGATCCCCTGCTTGTTTTTGACATCGGTAAAATCAAAGCCGCCGGACATCCAATAATCACGGCTCTTGTTGTTACAAATTCTGATGACTTCCCTGCAATAAACATTAAGACGGGAAAAAGTTACAATCAGAACGAAGAAATAGGCGATATTCATTAAAGGAGGCAATACAAGGTGAAAAGTTTTCGCAAGGATTTTCTCTGGGGCGGAGCGACTGCCGCTAACCAGTACGAAGGCGCGTGGAACGTTGACGGTAAGGGAGCATCAGTGCCGGATCACTGCACTAACGGTTCTCACCTTCACCCGAAACGAATAACGGTTGACTTTGAGCCGGATACACTTTACCCAAGCAGAGAAGCTACAGATTTCTACCATCATTACGAGGAAGATATAAAGCTGGCGGCTGAAATGGGCTTTAAGGTTTTCCGAATGTCGATAAACTGGACGCGGATTTTCCCGACAGGAATGGAAGAACAGCCGAACGAAGCGGGACTGTTATTCTACGACAAAGTTTTTGACGAGCTGAGGAAGTACGGAATTGAGCCGCTTGTTACCATCTCACACTATGAGCTGCCTTATGCGTTAGTGGAGAAGTTTAACGGCTGGTACGGAAGGGAAGTAATTGACTGCTTTGTGCGTTATGCGTCAGTACTTTTTGAGAGGTACAAAGACAAAGTAAAGTACTGGCTGACGTTCAACGAAATCAATTCGGGCACAATGCCAATGGGAGCAGCGTTATCACTGGGAACAATAAAGGGCTTCACAGGCTCGATAAAAGAATTGCCCGATGAGCCGCAAATACGTTTTCAGGCACTCCATCACCAGTTCGTAGCAAGCGCAAAGGTCATAAAGCTGGCACATGAAAAGTATCCGGCTTTCATGATGGGGAACATGAGTCTTTTTGCGACAAAATACCCGTACACCTGCAACCCTTCCGATGTCCTGAAATGCCAGCGCGCAATGAGGATAATGAACTGGTTCTGCTCAGATGTTCAGGCACGCGGCTATTACCCGTCATACATTGAACGTTTCTTTGAGGAAAAAGGAATCACAATCCGCAAAGAGCCGGGCGATGACGAAATTCTGAGGCAGGGAAAAATTGACTTCTACACATTCAGCTACTACATGTCAGCGTGTGAAACTACTGATCCTGACGCTGTCGCAAAAGTCGGAGGAAATCTCGTAGGCGGAGTCGCGAATCCCTACTTGAAGGCAAGCGATTGGGGCTGGCAGATTGACCCCCAGGGGCTTCGATGGTCTCTCAATGAGATTTGGGACAGGTACCAGCTTCCTGTTATGGTTGTCGAGAACGGACTCGGAGCAAAGGACGTTCTGACCGAAGACGGGAAAATTCACGACAGCTACAGGGTGGACTATTTGCGCCAACACATAGAGCAGATGCGCGAAGCTGTTGCGGACGGAGTCGACTTAATGGGCTATACTCCGTGGGGCTGGATTGATGTCGTATCGGCTTCAACGGGCGAAATGGCAAAACGTTACGGGTTCGTTTACGTTGCGAAATACGATGACGGTACAGGAGACCTCAAGCGAATACGCAAGGACAGTTTCTACTGGTATCAGAAAGTCATTGAGACGAACGGCGAGGCTTTGAAGTGAAATATCCCCTGCTTATAGAAGCGGGGGCTTCCTAGTTCTTTGAGGTTGCGCCGCGATATTCTGCCTGTGTCTTACGTCCTTTCCAAAGACTTTAATTTTCTGCGTTCCACAGGTTTTTTTCTTCGACAACAATATCGTGTTACGTGTTGCGTGAATGTCTCTGTCTTCTGAATACCCGCACGAAAAGCGCAATTCATTTCCACTTATAGAAGTTGAAGCCTTCTTACGCAAATTTGGTAAAATAAAAATGCCTCCGCAAGAACCGTGTAGTGAGTGTTCTGACCCGTCCTATGTAAGACATTTGAGTCTGCGGCTTTGGCCTAGAAAGAAGCGAGTGTTGGCTCAGAACTTAATCAATATCACGAGAACCCGCAGGGGCATGAGAGAATTATAACAGGTTTTACGAAAATTTTTATCGGAAGGCGAAAAATAAATGTCAAAAAATTTAAGGCGTTTCATAATCACAATCATCATAATAATTCTGATACCGTCATCATCATTAGCGGTAACAAAATATGAATTTCTCACGGGACTTCTTGCGGCTCGCGGAATAAACTGGGACGAATCCCCCGAAGCCCCCTACAATGACGCACCCGGCTTCCTCCTTAGAACGGGCTATGTCTCCGACACAGTAACGAAACTTGACGCTCCTGTAACGAGGCGCGACGCTCTGAGATGGTGCGTGGAGAGTCTCGGAATGACATTTGAGGCTGGACTCTTCACGGATTACCCGACAGGTTTCAAGGACGAAAAGAATCTCACGCCTTTTGAGCGGGGATGTTTGGTTGTCGCAAGCAGAATGAACCCGCAGATTTTCGGTCTTGCGGACTTCAGGGGGGAAAAGTTTTCGGGAAACACTGCTATAACATTGGAGGAAGCGCGAATGATTCTACAGCGTTTGGGGAGTGCGTCTCGGAATTTCTCTCTTGACGTAATCCGAAACCCCGTGAAGGGACTCCGTATTCACATACACCGTGAGGGAGTTCCGTCCGGGATTCCTGAATGGAGGTTCTATGCTGACGGTATAAGGACGAAAACGGCGGCTGATTACTTCAAGTCCTCGCTTAGGGCTGAGGGTTACGAAGTGAGCATAGCGGGTGTGAACGGAAGCTACAGTGTCAGGAGTCAGAAACTTGAAGATTACAACGACATACGTAGGCTTGAGACGATAGCGAAGGCACGCGGATTGACAACGAGAGTCCTGCCTTCAATGAGCAACCCTAAGACGCAGATTGTTCCAAGATTCTGGGTAATGCTTGTGATAGATCCGAGCTACTTCAAGATTGCCCCGATTGCATCGAGGAGCGGCCCTACGGAACTTTCGACACTCTCAGCGATATA
>JAFSLR010000159.1 GCA_017448375.1 Synergistaceae bacterium
CTCGTTTCAGGGCGCGGATGAAGGAACTTACAACGAAATGCGCGAGGGAGGAGACTATAACCGCCTTCTGGGTATCGTAAGGGCAATGCACGAAATTAGAGGAAGCAATCCTTACCCATATATCCAGATTTCCACGACACTGACAGCAGAGACAGCAGAGCAGGTAGAGAACTTCAAGAATGATGTCGGCTCATACTGCGACTACTACAACATAGGGTTCACGAAGCTGAATCACCTTGACGTGAACGCAATGAAAATCCCTGAAGAAGAGAAAGAGAAAATCCGCAGGCTTCAGGCGAATGAGCGAATACACAGAATATACCGCCCATTTTGCCCGGAGGCTTTCGACAAACTTTCGGTGAACTGGAATGGTGATGTTACGCTTTGCTGTCAGGATTATGATAACTTCATGATTGCCGGGAATATTCTTGACAGAGACATTCAGGAAATTTTCACGGGGAATGCTGCGGATTTCTACAGGAAGATTATTGTTGCGAAACAGTACGGCAGAATCAGATGCTGTGAATTTTGCTATGAAACAGTACCATTACAAAAATAGCTAAAGAAACTTTACGTTCGCGATTATAACTGGATCAAATAAAAAGCAAAATTTTTTCCTCGTCATTGAACGGCGGGGGAATTTTCTTATGCATTAATTACAGCATATCCAAATGAGGGCGGCGATTATAACTGCATTTGCCAATACTGCAAGCGACCATTTGCACCCTATACTGCGTCCTACAATGCTCCCGACAAAATAAATCAGCATAAAAAGGGTATCCATAAGAAGCAGGCCGCAAATCAAAACGGTAAAGATTACTTCCTTTGCGAATGACTGACGCACTGCCGATAATGAACTCAGCATGTAATTGCTTCCTGATGAGAAGGCTACTACGACAGCAGCGAAAATGGAGAGTATTGCTACAAAATCTATCTGTATTTTTGACAGGCGTTCGGAAAATCTGTTAATCTTAGCTTCAAGGTCTGCGGCTTTGTTTTCCATTTCAGTATAACCTTCTTTCAGAGTCATCATCTCGCTGTTCTGCCTGATTAAATTTTCCCGTCTTGATATTTCGAGCGACAAATGATCTCTCAGCTTATCGAAATTTTTCAAGAGTTTTTCTGATCTTTCATCATGTAAATTCATAATAAACTCTCTGAATTTCTTAAGATTTTCAAGAAAGATAGAGACTTCTTTATCCTCATCGTCAAAAACACTGTTCACAACCTCAAAAAGTTTGCTGTATTGATGACGGAAACCGACAACATAAATCTCATCAAAACGCATAAAATATGTTGTCAGCTCTTCGGTTTTACCATCTACCCAAAGCTGTTTGTCAGACAATGCCAGCTCTTTAAGCAGTACATGCAATTTTTCCTGTTGTCTGCCTACTGTCTTTTCGTCAAGCATGTTATATACTGCACTCCAGCTTCTTTACTGTCTCAAAATCGATAATTTTCCTGCGTCCTTTTCCTCCGCTGAAAATTTTATCCCAAGCACCGCCGCGGCGATGAGATATTTCAACAAGCTCATACGGTGAAACAGCAGAATATTTTTCAAGCGTTTTGTCAATAATTTCCGTGTCTGTTCCTGAAAGATGAACTTCTTTACAACGAAATATCATATCAGCCCCGTATGCACAAAACTCATAGTAGGCTTCAGGCACAACAGGACCAAGAACCCACGCTTCAAACTCTTCATTGAAGAGATATTCTTTCTTTGCTTTGAAGTAATCGATCCACGAGAAATAAAGCAACTTTTGAAGTTTTAGGTTCGTTACGGGATTGTCGCGCTGAATAAAATAATTCACAATATACTGTGCAACATCTCTTACATCGCACGGCATGATTTCTCCCTCCCTAAAAACGTAATAATATTAATATATTGTGAAAAGCGTAATATATATTTTATATCAATATACTTAAAATTTAGATATGTGAATCAAAAATCCCCCGCCAAATTTCAAGCAGGGGATTCATATTTTCACACACAAATTTCACATGCTATAAGAACGTTCCGCGCATTTCGGAGACCTCAGCGACTCTCTGTATCGCCGCCATCGCAGCCGCTCTCCTCATAGTAACGTGCCTTGACTCGGAGAAATCCCAGACCCGACGGAAATTCCCCTTCATGATATGCACGAGCCTGTTGTTGTATTCTTCCTCCGTCCAGAATGCACCCTGCAAGTTCTGCGCCCACTCAAAATATGACCCTATCACACCGCCGGAATTAGCCAAGAAATCAGGCAGTATCATCACGCCTTCAGACTGCAAAATCTCTTCAGCCTCTGGGGTTGTGGGGCCGTTAGCACCCTCCACAATGTAACGCGCTTTAATCCTTCCGGCCGTCTCAGCGTTAATCACACCGTCCCTTGCGCACGGGAAAAGGAAATCACATTCAGCCGACAAAATATCGTCAACCTTCTCGCAGTTCCCGAAAGTCTCGAACCCTTCAAGCAATTTCTTCGGGTGATTCCTCACTGCGTCAAACGCACGGTGAATATCTATTCCTCCCGCTGAATAGTACGTTCCTGTTACATCACTTATTGCTACGATTCTGACTCCCGCGTCATTGAGAGTCTTTGCGGTGAAGCTCCCGACGTTGCCGAAACCCTGTACAGCCGCCGTAATCGTTTCGGGGTTCATGTCGAGCACCCTCATCAGCTCAAGCCCGCAAGTCGCAACCCCTCGCCCTGTAGCTTCATTCCGGCCATGACTCCCCCAGAATGATACAGGCTTCCCAGTGAGCACGGCAGGTTCGAGACGGCCTCGCATCTTGCTGATGGTGTCGAGTATCCATACCATTTCCTGACCGCCCGTGTTCATGTCCGGCGCAGGTACATCGCTCCATCGCCCCAATATAGGCTCAATCCTCGCTGCATATGTCCGTGTGAGTTGTTCCTTTTCGCGTTTCGACATCGTGAGGGGATCACAGCATATTCCGCCCTTGCCGCCTCCGTAGGGAATCCCCGCAAGTGAGCATTTCCACGTCATGAGCATTGCA
>JAFSLR010000160.1 GCA_017448375.1 Synergistaceae bacterium
AACCCTCACAGCCCGGAATTTCACGCCGAGACTCCCCGCGAAAATAGCCGTGAATCTCTCGTCATCGTCCGACTCATTACCCCTTATGCCGTGATTGATGTGTATTGCAGTGATTTCATCGCCGTAAAACTTCCTGAACAGCCACAGCATAGCAAGCGAGTCTCCTCCGCCGGAAACAGCAAGGGCTAACGGCCTCCCGTTTTCAGGAAGCCACCCTTGACGAATGCCCGTATCACGAAAATATTTTCCGAGTACGTAATCCGAAAGGTGATACGGGATTTTTGTTGAGCTATTTTCCATTGCCGTATAAGAGCCTGTAGACTTCAAGATTTGCGCTGACCCTCTGAACATATCCGTTTGTCTCGCTGAAAACTACGGCCTCGATCCAGTGCGCCAAGTCCGGGTTTCCTCCTGAGTTCTTCAGCCATTTACGGGCGTTACCTGCTCCGGCGTTGTAGGCGGCCATGACGTATTCTTCGCGGCCTAAATTCTTTTTGAGCCAGTTAAGATGGGACGCGCCTAACCGTATATTATCGCTTGGGTTGTAGAGATTATAGTTAGCGATTCCGGCTCTGCGTGCTTCTTCCTTTGCTGTAGCGGGCATGAACTGCATTAACCCTGCGGCACCTACCCAGCTTCTTGCGTTGACCTTGAACGCGCTTTCCTGACGCATTATCGCCCAGACGAAATTCGGTTCTGCACCGTACTGTCTGCAAGCTGCGTCAACAATCGCCTTGAACGGACGGGGATATAACGCCTCCAAATCTTGACGGTACATTGTTGTGCTTGAAGTCATGAGGGTCTCAAGCCTTCTTGCCTCCGCGTAACTTTCCTCAAGACCGAGCCACCGAGACAAGTGCAAAGCCCGATATAATTCGCGTGTGCTTGCTTTAGGGCGTGAAAGTTTAAGGTAAGCGTGATAGACAAATCCCCACTGTTCTAACTCTGTAGGTTTGAGATTGAGATTAGGATTCGTACCGTCAACAATTCGAGGCTTCTGACCCGTCAGGAATGCGTAAATCGTGAGGGGATATTTTCGCTTGAGAAGTGCGAGTGTGTTCGCGGAAGCCTGACTCTGACCTGCGAGAGCCTGAGCGTTTCCGAGCCAGTAAAGAATCCTTGCGCGTTTGTACTGATTTACGCCGGGAGCATCGCACTGCTTGAAGAGCTTGACTGCCTCAGCGTAATTCCTTGCGTCCATGTTGCGCCAAGCACGCGCCCAAAGAGTATTGAATGCGAATGTAGTCCCGGGAAATGAGCGGAGTATTTGAGCCTCTAATGCGTCGCGTCTTGCGGTGTTGGATTTCCCTGTGAGGTTGACGAGAGCCTGTAACGCTCTGGCCTGAACATTACCGCGTCTTTCACGGGCTATACGGTCTAAGACTCTCATGCAGGAGTCGCGCATGCCTTTGTCCTTAGCGAGGTTTGCGATTCGTGTTACTGAGCTTGCCGCGTAAGAGTTACCGCTGACAGCGAGACTTCCCCACATGTTGAGGGCGGTTGAGTTGTTCTTGAGACGGGAATTTGCCCACGCGCGGTAATATTGGGCTTTACGTCCTGTTGCGCCGTTGAGGATGTCGAGTGCTGACTGGTTGCTGCCTACTGTGTGATAGTGAACGCCTAATGCGACCCGTACGCTGTTGTTTGGATTCCTGATTCCCGCTAATACTGCTGCTGCTTCCTTGCTTCCTGCCTGAAGCTCTAAGAGCTGTAATGCGTGAGCTGCGTTATTCCTGTTTGAGGGGTGCTGAATGAGTTTCGAGAGCGTGAATATTTTACGTTCGTCCGTATTAGCGTGCTGTAACATTCGGGTTAATCCTGTGAGCGAGGCTGCCGAGTTCCCCTGAGAGTCATTGATTCGGTACTGAGCCATTGCGGCATAATATTTGAGGTCTGAAGGTGCTGACTTGTAGAGGGATTCAGCGAGAGTTAAAGCGCGCTGAGGCTGTCCGATGTTCTCATAGCCGAGCAATAATATCATTTCCGCATAAGGTTTTACGGACGCGGGAAAATTCTTTGACTGTGATTCGAGGATTACGACGGCTTCGGGCCATTTCTCCTGGAATCTGTAAGCGTTGGCCATGAGGGAATAATCGCGGGGGGATTTCTTTCTGATTGACTGAAACTGTAATTCCATTTCGGGCCATGCTCTTCGCCAGAATAAATCCTCAAGCTGTGAAGCTGCGATTGATTCTGAGACTGAGAGAATCAGAATGACGGTAACGACTGCGAGTTTGTAAAATTTTTTCAGCATTATATTTCTCCTTCCATTATTTAATGAATATTATAATTGTTTTAAGCTCTGAAAATTTTTTTTGCGGAATCATAGCAGATTTTTCATGTTAAAATATCTCAACTTAAATTGTAACTTGTCATCAATGAAAGGAGATTACAAAACCGATATGGTCTCTCAAAAATCATCTCTCGCGAATCATCTGAGCTATTATTTTCTGATGTTTGCACAAATTTTTCTTGATATATGTCTCTGTCAAATATGCTTTCTGATAATGCCTTTCACGGTTGAGTTTGGAGTTCGTGTATTTTTCACGGGTGCTGCAATTTCGTGCTTGGCGTTTTACGGGTTATACGGCTTCAAGAACTGGACATTCTGGGAGGAGACATCATTAGTCTTCAAAGCGTGGGTATTAATCCTCGTCATCAACATACTATTTCTTTGCACGGAAAGATTCGGCCTTTCAGCGTTCAGGTTATTTATGTCGGTCTCACTTTTAGTGCCGTTGACATTAACAGCGAGATATTACTTCCGTTTAATGTTATTCCGATTTGGATTGCTGGTGAAATCGGTAATCATTCTGGGAGCTGGCGAGGCAGGGGAAATTTTTGCACAGAGAATCTCATCATCACCCTTCACGCTCAGGAAGGCTATATGTTTCCTTGACGATGACGAATCGAAACAGGGCGGTGAAGTTTGCGGGCTTCCTGTTGCTGGAAAGCTCTCGGATTTCGGGAAGGTACAGAGTGAGGTTAAGGCGGACGAGGCAGTGATAGCGATTCCGACAGCGACAAGAGAGGAATTAACCGAAATGCTGAATGACGTTGAGGAATATATAGAGTCAGTGCTTTACGTTCCGAATATGTATATGCTTACGGTGTCTACGGCGACAATGAGGAATCTTGACGGAATGCCCGTAATATCATCATCACAGGGACTCTTGAATCCGATTAACAGATTCTTCAAGACTGTGATTGATTACGTTGGTGGAGTTGTTGCGCTTTTATTGGCATCACCGATTATGATTTACATTGCGTGGAAGATAAAGCGCGAGGACGGAGGAAGGATATTTTTCGGCCATGCAAGAGTCGGGCAGTACCTAAAGCCTTTCAAGGTGTTAAAGTTCCGAACGATGGTAGAGAATGCAGAAGAGATTCTGAAGGAAATGCTGAAGGACGAAAATTTGAGGCGTGAATTTGAAGAGGCATTCAAGTTCAAAGATGACAAGAGAATAACACATATCGGGAAATTTTTGCGACGCACAAGCCTTGACGAACTTCCCCAGATATTTAACGTCCTCAAGGGTGAGATGAGTCTTACGGGGCCTCGTCCTATTGTGCAGAAGGAAGTTGAGCTTTATTACGGTTACGAGACGGCAAGGCATATATTCAGCGTAAAGCCGGGGATGACTGGGTATTGGCAGGTTTCGGGAAGGAATGATGTTGATAATTACCAGCAGAGAATAGAGTTCGATCTTTATTACATTCACAACTGGAGCGTATGGTTAGACATTATCATTATGATTAGGACAGTCAAAGAAGTATTCAATGGTTCGGGGGCGTATTAGGCAAATTCTCATTTGAACATGGCCGTGTTATATAATTAGCCGTAAAAATCCCGAAAAGGAGACAATCATTATGAATGCTTTTGAGACTCTGAGGGAGCGCGGTTATTTCGAGTGGTGCACAAACGAAGAACGCCTCGCACAGGTCATGAATGAAGAAATGGTTACAGCC
>JAFSLR010000161.1 GCA_017448375.1 Synergistaceae bacterium
CTCCGGGAGTGGGCGTATTGCCTTGCTGAGGAGCTTATAGCCCGTAACCATTACGGTTAATTCTCCGCGACGAGTACGGCAGGGGTGGCCTGTAATGCCGAGCCAGTCTCCAGTGTCAACCCATTTCTTGAGGAAATCATATTCTTTTTCGCCGACCGTGTTAATCTGGAAGTAGAGCTGTATTCTTGAGGTTTCGTCTGCTAGGTCTGCGAATGTAGCTTTGCCCTGCTTGCGGATTGTCATGACTCTTCCGGCTGTGCTTAGGGTTACGGATTCGTCTTCCTCTTCGGGCTGAAGGGAGTCGAATCTCTCGCGGATTGAGGCTAATGTGTCGCGCCTGTCCCAAGTCTCATTGACATAAGGGTTATAGCCTTCTTCGGTGCGTAAACGCTGTAATTTCTCTTTGCGCTGGCGTACTACTTCGTTATCCTCTGATGAAAAGTCGTTCTGTAAAATTTCGTCAGGCATATAGTTATCTCCTTTGTGAAAATTAATATGTCTGCTATATTTTATTACACGCTCAAAATTTGGGAGGCTTAAGAATGAATGACAGTGTGATTAATGAAGTAACAGAACGCTTAAAGGCATTAGGGATTCAGTATGAGCTTGACGAACACGAAGCAGTATTCACGATTGAGGCAATAATAGCATTGGGACTCAACAAGAAAGGAATGATACCCGTAAATCTATTTCTGAGAGACGCAAGCGGGAAGCGTCATTTTCTTGTGATACATGACGGGGAGAAGCAAACGGATTTGAAGACATTGCGTGAACAAATAGGGTGCTCGCGATTGAGTTTCGGCTCTGAGGAACGATTGATGAAACACTTGGGATTAACGCGGGGATCAGTGTCGCCTTTCGGACTCATCAACAACGTGAATCATGATGTAGAAGTTGTGATTGACGAGAGCATAAGAGGCCGTGAAAAATTAGGATTTCACCCGAATATTAATACTGCTACGGTTTGGGTGAGCTATGATGATTTCATGAAGTTTGTTGAGGATTGCGGGAATCCCGTTAAGTTTGTGAACTGCTGAAGAATAAATGCCCCCTCCGTTTGTTGTGAAGGGGGATTTTTTTGCGGCTATATAACAATAATGCTCTGATTGTCATTCACCGTTAAGCACTCGCAGCCGTCTTCAGTAATCAGATAGTCGTCCTCAATCCGCAGTCCTCCCCAGCCTTCAATATATATTCCAGGCTCAACCGTAACGACGTCACCGGCCTGCAATATATCCTTTGACGTTCTCGACAATCTCGGCGACTCGTGAACCTCAAGCCCCAATCCATGCCCCAAACCGTGAACGAACTTATCCCCGTAGCCAGCCTCAGCAATAACTTTCCGCGCAACCCCGTCAACATCACTCCCCTTAACGCCCGGCCTAATTGCCTTAACCGCCTCAGAATGCGCCCGCAGTAACACCGCATTGATTTCCCGCGCCTTATCGCTTGCATGGCCGACCGCAAAATTCCTCGTTATGTCGCTCATGTATCCCTCAAACATTGCGCCGTAATCAACTGTAACCGTTTCGCCTTCCGCAAAAGTTCTCGATGTTGCAGGAGCGTGGCACATTGCAGAACGTTCGCCCGAAGCCACAATGAAGTCATCATGAGCCCAGCCCTTTTCAGCCCCAAGACGTTTTATTTCACCCGTAAGAAGAATGTCAAACTCCGTCTCACTCATTCCGGCGTGTGAAAGTTTGAGGACATTCCCTAAAGCATTACGCCCGATTTCAGCGGCTCTGCGTATCATTGAGACTTCATGAGAGTCCTTAGTCCTGCGTAATGTCGGGATCATCTCGGAAGCGTCAATCCATTCGCATTTAACGGGGGCAAAATATTTCGTGTACGTTGCGTGTGAAATTTTCCCGGCCTCGAAACCTGCCCGCAAATATCCTCCGTCTGAAACCGAACGCGCTAAATATTCCGGCATTGAAAGCTCCGATTGTATTATGATGTTGAAGGGAGTCTGTGATTTTGACTGTGTTGTATACCTTCCGTCTGTGATGAGGATTGAGTCTTTCATTGTGATGATGAGTCCTGCCGAGCTTCCCCGAAACCCCGAAATGTAATGGCAGCTTTCGGAGTTAGACCTTTCATCAACAATCAGTGTGAATACATCAATTCCTTTTTCCGACATTAAAGCCCGTAAATTTTCGACTCTCTTTGTGATAATGTTACTGTCCATCAAAAACATTACACCAGATACTTCTAACTTTAACTATGAGTAAGAGGCGTAACTTTTCTCCTTTCCGTTATAAATATTTTCCTTTTTGCTATTTTTTATATTTTACCCATAAATTTTTACACGCAAACAAAAATACCCCCCGGCCTTAGCCAGAGGGCTTTATCTCATTCTCTTACGCTATTATCGCTTGTGCCTCTTCCTGAATCTTCTTGAGGTGTTCCGCGCTCACAAAACTTTCCGCATAAAGTTTGCAGATATTCTCCGTCCCCGAAGGCCGTGCCGCAAACCATCCGTTAGCAGTCGTAACCTTCAGGCCGCCGATTGACGCATTATTTCCCGGAGCTTTCGTGAATTTCCCCGTAATCTTGTCGCCCGCAAGCGAGTCCGCTTTGATGTC
>JAFSLR010000162.1 GCA_017448375.1 Synergistaceae bacterium
CGTCAACACTGCTTCGGGCGGTAGTGCTGAACTGAAAAAACATTCACTCGGAATTTTCAGTTATATTGAAGGCTATATTGAACGCGGTCAGAGTATTCAGACTCAACACACCGAGCTTGCTGTCAGACAGTTTCAGAACAATGGTACTGCGGCTTCAACGAAATTTGACGGCAAATTTACTAATTCTTACGGCTTAGGACACGGCAATTCAGGAAGACAGGCTGCAGTGTCGAGCATTTCAGGCAAGAGCGGCAAGGCTGTATTATGGGTTGATTACCACCATGATTACAGCAACAAGAAACTTTTCGTCTATCCTCAGGCAGCAATGGTCGTGAATAAGGACTCTACCCTCTCAATATCAAGTGAGACACCGAAGCTCGAATTGTCAACGAGTGCCAACGAAAATCTGAAGGACAGCAACATGGATTCTTGCATGCAGGACGTTAAAGGCGGGATATTCCTTCCTGATGACAATAAAGAATATTTTGCATTGTCATTCACTGAAAATACTCAAATCGGGCAAGGAGCAGGAAATCGTTACTGTTCGGCACTGGTTTTCATTGTCGGTATGGAAATTAAAGACGATAAAGTTACACTTTCCGATACAAAAGTTATGATTGAGCGGGACTTGAATCAGGAATATTCTCCGGCCTCAATTGCAGTCGGAGATTTCACGGGTACCGGCACAACAAACGAGATCGCACTTGTAACGGCTGACAAAGCTGGAATTTATCTCTCAGTTTACAGACTCAAGAATAATAACGGCACTTATTCATATGATACTGTCGTAAAAAGCGAAAAGGTCTGCTCATACACCGGCAGAATGAAAAACGGAACTGTACAAGATATTGCCGATTTTGCAGCAGCAGAAGCACTCGCAGGAGACTTTGACGGAGACGGTAAAACGGAGATTGCTGTAGTTTACAAGGACGATGTCCAAGATGTCGGCAGTTCAGACTACGCATGGGGAAAAATTAACGTTCGAGTCTACAAATGGAATAACGGTTCATTCAAGAGTGAGAACGCAAATACTTCCTATAACTATTTGTCACAAGGCCCGCGCACGTACATTCTTGGATTCAAATCTGCAAGAGCTGACTTAGACGGAGACGGCAAGGACGAAATTGCTGTATTGCTTATTGCAATATATGAGTATCTTGACCGTCTTCACTACAATGGCACAGTTTACCCGTACTTAACACGCTGGTATTGTGATCAAGGCTCAATAAAACCCAAATACGACAGCAGCAGTCTTAAAGGCGGAGGAGTGGAGAGATACGGTGTTTTGAATACTTCTCAGAGTGTACTTTTTGGAAGCTCAAATGGAGTATTTCATTATTATAACGATATTGCTATAAGAGGTAAACCACTTTATAAGCATGCTCCTTATGTTCAGAGGACTTACTCAATTGTTGCAGGGCCTTTCACGGGGACAATGGGCAAAATTAAAACCGTTGACGATATTGCTGTAAGCTGGGCAGGAAATTCTGACTTTGAATTCAATAAAGATTATGAAAACGGTTCTTATCAACACGTCTACCTGTTCAAAAATAACCTGAATAATAATAATTTCTCGTCATTCGGAGATGCAAAAGAAATTTTCAGCAGCAGAAAAAGAATTACAAAAATTGCACTGGCTGCGGGGGATTTTTTCGGCGAGGGCGTAGAACTTGAAGCTCCTGTTCATTTGAAAATCGACGGCAACAGAAATTATGCGGCGATAATTCAGACTCCTCCTTATCATGTTGATTATATTCCTGTTCCGTGGGAATCAGACCAGACACCGAAATTAACGAATTTCACGTATTCACCTGCTCTGAAATCGACTTACACCCATAAGAAAGAAGGTTCAACGGGTCAGGACATAAAATTTGACATGAAAAGTTCTGTTGAAACGATCGAGGAGGTCGGTTTGGATTCTACTAAAACCGGGATATTAAAGAAGGTTGCAGGTTTTATTCTCGACAAGGCTGGCGGAGATTCAAAAATTCTTGACGGACTTGTTGATAAAGTTGACCTCACTAAATCCGAAGTTAATAAGACATCTAATAAAATAGTTATGACCGACCAAATGGAAACTTCGACGGCGGACAGGGTTTTATATTACACTACAGGCATTCACATGTGGCGTTATCCGATTAAGAATCCGGCACCGTCATGGCTGTTCAAGAAACTTCAGGAAGGCACTAACTCAACGGGCGGCGATAAATTTTT
Source organism: Synergistaceae bacterium (assembly GCA_017448375.1). GTDB lineage: Bacteria > Synergistota > Synergistia > Synergistales > Aminobacteriaceae > JAFUXM01. Next base: position 2,215 of record JAFSLR010000162.1, read on the forward strand.
AACGTTCACGATTGCTGATGAGGCAGTGTTTAACTCAAGTGCAAGTTTTCAGGATAATAGTTATCAGCCTCTTCACGAAGAAGGTAATTTGTTCTCATACCCGACAAGTGTAGCGCAAATTGAAGGCTATGCTAATAAGCAGAAAATTTTAACGGGTCAGAGCAGCATAGCTTACAGTCCCGGCTCTCACACTCAGACAATAAATGTAACGAGTGAAGCATCAAAGTCAACAACTGAAGGCAAGACAGTAAAATTCGGAACGATCTCGAAAACCATCGGCCAAGTGAAAGTTCTTGCGGGGAAATCAACAGCAAACTCTTTGACGGACGAGAGGGGTAATACATCGACATTCACTAAGAGTTACAGCACGACCGACCCATTGACGGCAGCATTTCCTAATCCTCAGGGTGATTATGCTAATGTTACGTTTACAACGGACTTGCAGGCATACGCTGACGAAGCAGGAATATTGACTCTTGGTTTTGCAGTAAAAGATTTTAACAGTACTGCGAGACTTTGGAG
>JAFSLR010000163.1 GCA_017448375.1 Synergistaceae bacterium
ACCGATTAACACCTGCTGCCACTGTACTGGAAGCCCCATAGATAACAGTCCTGTCTTAAGCACCGATATAACGAACACTCCCAATATTGTGCCGGATAGCGTTCCGACTCCACCTGCAAGAGACGTACCCCCGATAACACAGGCTGCGATTGCGTACATTTCCTGACCGTTTCCAGTCTGAGGCGTGATTGTTGAGTATGTAGCTGCGTAAATGATTCCCGCAAGACCGACAAAAAATCCGTTCACAACATAAACATATGTCTTCCACTTTGATGTCTGAATGCCGGAAAGTTCTACAGCGTCCTCATTGCTTCCCATTGCGTATGTGTAGCGGCCGAGAATAGTTTTGTTGAGCAGTATCCAGCCTACAATGAAGAATATCAAAAGCCATATCGCGCCGACAGGGAAATTATGATTCTTGTAGATCAGCATTTTGAACCAGCCGTCAGCAGATTTCAGCGAAGGGTACGTCTGAGTCTGAACTTTTGCGACAACCGAACATATACCCAGCGAAATGAATTGCATTCCTAGAGTTGCGATGAACGGTGGAAGATTCATTTTCCCGACGAGAAATCCGTTGAACAATCCGAATAACAGCGCAACAAGCATCACTATCACAAGGCACAGCAAAATCGGAAGTTTCCAAACGTTATACGCAACACCGCCGATAAGCGCACTTCCAACCATTACAGTACCGCATGAAAGATCAATTCCGCCCGTGATTACTATGAACGTCATACCGACTGCGAGGAAGCCAATATAATATGAAGAGTCGAGAATGCTGACGAAAGTATTAACCGTGAGAAAGTGATTTCCGAAAATGCCGAAAAAGATGTACAGTACCACCAAACAGCCTACAGCGATGACCTTTTGAAGTCCCTCGCCTTTCAAATACGCTACAATTCCGTTGCTTTCATTCATGCTTTTTTCCCTCCGTTACTGCTGGTATTTTGTGGCCAGCGTCATAATTTTGTCCTGAGTTGCTTCGGCTATGTCAAGCTCGCCTGTCTTGCGCCCCTCACACATCACAACGATTCTGTCGCTCATCTTCAAGACTTCGGTCATGTCAGACGATACCATGATGATTGACTTTCCTTCTTTGACAAGCGAATCCATGAGGCTGTAAATCTCCGCTCTTGCTCCAATGTCAATGCCGCGTGTAGGTTCATCAAAGATAAGAATATCGCAGTTTCTCAGCATCCATTTTGCGATGACGACTTTCTGCTGGTTTCCGCCTGACAAGTTTTTAACAAGCTGACGGACTGAGGGAGTTTTAGTTTTGAGCTGTTTGACGTAATTCTCGGAGACTTCTGCGCTGCGCTTCTCGTTGACGAAAATACCTTTGTGGAGTTCCGGCAAATCGTATGATGAAAGAACTGTGTTGTCTGTGATTGAGAGTCCCAGAACAAGCCCGTAACGTTTCCTGTCCTCTGAAAGGTAGCCGATTCCGTTTGCGATTGCGTCCTTTGAGTGATGAATATCTGCCTTCTTGCCGCTGATGAAAATTTCTCCGCCGTCTTTAGGGTCAGCCCCGTAGATGAGGCGCATTGTTTCAGTGCGGCCTGCTCCGACAAGACCCGCGAATCCGAGAATTTCACCCTTTCGGAGCTCGAATGATACATCTTTGACCTTGTTGGATTTGAGGTGGCTGGCAGTAAGCACTACGGGCGCACCGTCAGGAACATTGCTTTTTGATTTCGGCTCCTCTAAAACCTCGCGGCCTACCATAAGACGAACGATGTCCTGAACCGTACAAGTTTTTGCGTTAAGAGTGTCGATATACTGACCGTCGCGCATAATGGTTACACGGTCTGAGACTCGTTTAATTTCTTCAAGCCTGTGCGAGATGAATATAATTGCGACTCCCCGTGTTTTAAGCTGCTCCATTTTCTCGAAAAGATCTTCGGCTTCAGCTTCGGACAGGGCTGCTGTAGGCTCGTCAAGTATGAGAACTTTTGTTGCAGGGTAAGACATAGCGCGGGCGATTTCTACCATTTGACATTTCCCGACTGTAAGGTTTCGTATTCGGTCTGTGGGTTTAACGTCAATATTGAAATCCCTGATTAACGCTTCGGTTTTCTGGTTGATGACTTTGTCGTTGCAGAAAAAGCCATTTGATTCGCGCCCTATGAATATATTTTGGGCGACCGTAAGATCATTCATCATGTTAAGTTCCTGATGAACCATTGAAATGCCTGCCTCTTGAGCCTCCTTGATGTTCCTGAAATGAACAGGCTGACCAAAAAGGCGGTATTCTCCGGTGTAATCCGTGTGTATTCCCGTCATGATTTTCACGAGCGTAGACTTTCCCGCGCCATTCTCGCCTATAAGAGCGTGTATTTCTCCCTCTTTGAGATCGAAGCGGCAATGATCCAGCGCATGTACACCCGGAAAAGTCTTGTCAATATCTGTCATCTCTAAGATTATTTCATCTTGGTTTACAGACATTTCTCCACCGTTACAAAAGACTTATAAAAAGTTATAACTTAACTCTTATGCTCCCTTCCTCATTCTTCGCGTCCGCTTTCGCTGGTATTACTCGCTACTAACGTTTGGTATAATGCTCCAGAGGCTTAAATTCCCCGCTAACGTACGGGTACTAATTTGCTTCCCGCTTGGTTCTCGCATCAGAAGCTAGAAATAATCTTACCCGATATGCGAGAGAGACATAAAAGCCAAATTACTTAAAATTTTGTAACGGCATACCTCCTTACTTGTTATATTTTGTGTTATGTCGAATAAAACACTTACAAAAGTTGCAGATTTATAAAACATAATGAATCTTGCAACTCATATAACCTTACTTCTTTAATATTTAATGAACATTTATCTGAATTGATTTATTAAATTATAGCACGATTAAATTAAATTGCTGTTAATCATTTAAGGAGGAATTGCCGCCAAGTATGCGAAAAACACATCATCGGTAATATCGCAATGTTACATAGTAATTTGGCTAAGAATACTTTGATGACACTATCTAAGGCTATGTGATTCATTGAATAAATGAGATAATACTACAAACTTAATATAAATAAGAATTTAATACTGTCAAGCACATAACAAAAGAAGGGAGAAAATATCATGTGCGGTATATTAGGCTATTCAGGAGGAAGACAGGCCAGCGGAATATTATTATCGGGGCTTGCACGACTCGAATACAGAGGATATGACTCGGCGGGAATTGCTGTACTTTCTGACGGAAAAATCAAAATCGCAAAGAACAAAGGCCGTCTCAAAATCTTAGAGGACAGAATCAACTCAGGGGAAGAAGTTTCCGGGACTTGCGGAATCGGACACACTCGCTGGGCTACTCACGGCGAACCCTCAGACGTAAACGCTCACCCTTTATGGAGCGATGACAAAGCCGTAGTTGCTGTCCATAACGGAATCGTTGAGAATTACCGCGAAATCCGTAAAATGCTCGGCGAACACGGTTACACTTTCTACTCTCAAACCGACACAGAAGCCGCCGTAAAGCTCATCGACTACTACTACAAGCAGGAGAAATCCCCCCTCAAAGCAATAACACGCGCAATCAAAGACATTGAAGGCTCTTACTGCTTCGTGATATTGTTCCGCGATTACCCCGGCGAGGTTTGGGGCGCAAGAAAGGATTTGCCGTTGATAGCGGGTCAGGGTAAAGGCGAGTCGTTCCTAGCGTCTGACGTTTCAGCGATTCTCCACGACACAAGAGAAGTCTATTACCTCGACAACATGGAAATTGTCAGGCTCAAAGAGGGCGATGTTAGATTCTTTGACGGTGAAGGCTACGCTACCTATAAGGAAGTCAGCACAGTAACATGGGATGCAAATGCGGCGGAAAAAGGCGGATTTGAGCATTTCATGATGAAGGAGATTCACGAACAGTCAAGAGCGGTAAAAGATACATTCGGTTCTGTCTACCATTCAGGGAAAATAGATCTCAGCGAAAAAGGACTCAATGATGACGCAATAAAATCCGTCTCACAAATCTACATCATAGCTTGCGGTTCTGCGTATCATGCAGGAGCTGTAGCTCAGTACGTAATCGAAGACCTTGCGAAAATCCCCGTGAGAATCGAATTAGCGTCAGAGTTCCGTTACCGTGATATGCCTATGGACAAAAACGCACTCGCTATAATCATCTCGCAGTCCGGCGAAACAGCTGACACTCTAGCGGCCATGAGGCGTGCAAAGTTCAACGGCATTAAGACTCTGGGGATCGTGAACGTTGTCGGAAGCACAATAGCACGTGAGGCCGACTCGGTCTTCTACACGATGGCCGGGCCTGAGATAGCTGTTGCAACAACAAAGGCATACAGCGCACAGTTGATAGCATGTTACGCGATTGCGGTGAAGTTCGCTCACGTAAGGGGTACGATTGATGACGCGGAATGTGAGAGGCTGATTGCGGAGATACAGAAATTGCCCGAAAAGATTGATGAGATTCTTGACGAGAAAGAGAGACTCGCGGAGCTTGCCGGGAAATTCGCAAACGCAAGAAACGCTTTCTACTTGGGGCGGAACATTGATTACGCGGTCGCAATGGAAGGAAGCCTCAAGATGAAGGAGATAAGCTATCTTCACAGCGAGGCAATAGCAGCGGGTGAAATGAAGCACGGCCCTATAAGCCTTATTGAGCGCGGAATGCTTGTAGCTGGGATTATGACTCAGGAAGAATTGTACCTCAAGACCGCAAGCAATATGTTAGAGGCGAAAAGCAGAGGGGGATTCCTTCTTGTTGTGTCGATGAGGGGCTGCGAGGCTCTGAAAGATGAGGCTGATTTCGTGTTTCATGTGCCGGAAACTGACGGGCATTTTGCCGCTAGCCTGAGTGTGATACCGTTGCAGCTGCTGGGGTATTACGTGGCTGTTGCGAGGAAACTTGATGTTGACAAGCCGAGAAATTTGGCGAAGAGCGTTACTGTTGAATGAGAAAAAATTATCCCCCTGTCTTGAGTTTAGGCGGGGGGATTTTCTCTGTGTCTATTCAAATTCGTATTCTTCACCGCGTATTAACTCGTTGAAACTTTCTGTGATAAATTCGCGCTTTACTTCCTGCTGAAATTTCCTGTCCCGCATTATCCGCCACAAGGTTACGAGTATTCCC
>JAFSLR010000164.1 GCA_017448375.1 Synergistaceae bacterium
ACTATCAGCGTGATTGCGTTCCTCTTTGCGGGATTGCAATTAGGCCTTGCTATATTCCTCTACATTCTCACTATGAAGCCTTAACCCCTCACTGCGTCATAAAGTATGTCAAGATTCTCTGCGTCATACTCTAATATTCCCTCGATGCTTTCGGCTGGCATCGGGGGCGTGATATAGAGATGGAACGTCAGTTTTCCCGCCGCTATGCTCGTACGCGGATTCTCATCTTCACGGAACTCAATGCGCCCGCCTAATATCATTTCACGCGCTGTCAGTCCGTTCAAATAGAGGTTGAAGCTGTTGACGGTCTCACGTATGAGTCTTACGGTCATAGGCTGGTCTGTCTTCTGCCACATCGTATTTATGAACGTGTTGCCTATGTAGTCAAACATTCTGCGTACGGAGATAACCGAGTCTTTCACGTCTGTTGAACGGGGGTAAATGCTCGTGCGGTTTCCCCATGTCCGCCAATCTCCCGCCCAATTCAGCGCCGTGATTATTCCCTGATCGTTAAGGTAATTGGCTTCATCATGTGTCAGCATTACTTCATCACCTGACTCATTCACGCATGAATCTATCTGCAATGATTCATTTGACGGAGATTTGTACGGAACATCAGAATGAGCGTTGTCGGTGCGGTTCATTACTCCGCATAAGTGTGTTGACAGGTGAAATTTTTTGTCGCCTAATTTCACCCGCGGCCAGCATGTTATTTCACGGATGGACGAATAATTATTCGCAGACTTCCACGCCGGAACATCGGTATACTTTTTACAAGCATCAGCCGACACATCTGTCAAGCATATACATTTGAACTGCCCGGAAATTGATTCTGCTTTTGCCCGCATTACTGCCGTTATTACAGGGTCGCGCGAAAAATACGGGCTTAATATTATCCCCGGCACTATTCCGAATTTGTGATACACATGATCAACTAATTCAAGCCCGGTTGTTTGGCCTGTCTGCGCGTCATATCCTCCGATAATCCCCTTCTGTGACGGAAATGTTCCACGGATTATCACCGCCGGCCCCTGCCCGTAAAGCACAAACTGTGTGTATATGAACTCGCTTATTGTGTGCTCGCTCCAATTTCCATCTGTCTTATACCAATTATCATCATAGCCGAATGCATCGACTGCCTCGGCGTATGTGTGGACTAACACTGGCTCATTATACGGACCCTTCCCTGACGTTCCGATCATTACTGGAAGCCCGCAATATCCTTCACTCGGCGCGATTATTCCCGTCTCTATCTCGGTTATGTATATACCGTGATTCATGCACGCTTCACCTCAATTTCTTTCAGGAGCTTATACACTGACTCCCATTTAGGACTCCTCACGCTCAAGAATTTTCCCTCTGAATAGTCCTCTACTGTCGCAAATAATTCTGACAATAACGGGTATTCCTCTATCATGGCCGCTTGATATTCAGGCAGTCCGTTATCATATACCTGATTATGCTTCAGCCCTAAACTGTGCACCGTAGGTCCTGTGTATATCACTGTCAAACTCTCTGTCATATTCTCATTATCCATTCTTCAAATACCCCCTGTATACATAATCATAATCTCGTACTGGTCTTCCTATTTCTATAAGCGTATTAATCTCCCCGAAAAACAACGGGTATGTGTCTTCATCAAGATGCTTCATCACAAACGGCATCTCTATTCTGAACTTGCGCGCTATAATCCTGTCTTTCAGCCAATGCCAGCGCACTTTGTCCATCATACTTTGAACATCACGCCACGCATTTACCTTGAACATTCGCGACTCTTCATCATCTTCCGACTCGCTCCATGCGTATACGCCGAACAGCAGTCTCAGACTCACACGAGTCATATCAAGGCGGCCTTCCTCTTTGTCCGTCATTTCCCCGGTCTTTATCACAATACACGGAAAATTCATCTCGTAATCGCTTGAAGAATATTCGGGCTTTGTGCCTGTTACTACGATTCCTGAAGGAGGAGGCATATACTGAGAAAAGATTTTCACTTCCTGCAAAATTCCGGCTTTGTTCGGCAATGTGTAACCGCTGAACAATTCATGCAAATCATCATTCACTGCGTCTATCATGTCTAATGCTGTCATCATCTATATCATCTCCCTTCTGTTACGGCCTGCGAGACATAAAGCCTGAGTCGCTTCATCACGTCTGACTCGGCCATGTCGCTTATTGCCTGATTGACTGTCTCATTCTCCATCATTTGAGGTACTGCCGGGCTTGTGAGACTCTCTATGTCCTGCGGCTTTGAACCTGTACGGAGCATCGCAATAATTTTCCCGGAGTTTTTCCCCCGTATCAGGAATCCCCGCGGTATTGCCTTTAGTCCACCCTGACGCATTACAGCTCCGCGCATGACTCTCCGTATGCCCGGCTTCTTGGGCGTTATTCGGTAATCGGTGAGATTCTTGCGACGGCCTGTTACTTTGAGCGTTCCTGATGATGGGTATAACTTTATGGCTTTGCGGATTTTCGCCGGACTCATCGCATAGACTTTTGAGGCTTCTTCGGAGGCGGTGAGCTTTAAGGCTTTGAGGGTTTCAGAGGCGGCTTTCTTTGCGGCTTTGTTATAGGCGTTGGGAATGTGTGAGAGCAAGTTTTTGAGACGGGTTATTTCGGTTGCGTCGGCGTTTATCGTTAATGCATATGGCATTTACAGCCCTGCGTTAAATTCTTCCTGCGTTAGACGGATAAATTTCCCGTGCCTGCTTAAGTATCGCCGCAAATCTTCCCATGAAGGCATTTCTTCAGCTCCTCTTTTCCCGTCATTAACACTTGCATCACTAGGCTTATTACTTCCTCTGACGCTTTAATTTCCTCTGCATTCTCTAAATATGTATCACAGTCTTCTTTGAGTACGTCAAGCATATCATTTTCAGCCTCTTCAAGCG
>JAFSLR010000165.1 GCA_017448375.1 Synergistaceae bacterium
CTCATATCAAAAAACACAAAAACTTCATCGCTATAAAAAATGCCATTGAAAGCCTCAATTACTACTCGGAGGACTTAATCAATTTTCTCGATGAACACAAGAAACGTTAGGAGGTTCTACATGAACAGCAACAACACAAGCAATTTGCCCGCCGTCGTCAATCTCAACTACAACGGCTTCACCATCAGAAACGTACGGGACAATGACGGCAAAATTTGGTTCGTCGCTAAAGACATCGCCATGAAGCTCAACTACTCGGAGGAATCAATAGCAACTCCCGGTAAACTTTTCGGGGCTGTGCCGGAAATCTGGAAGGGCCGGAAACGGATTCCGACCCCTGGCGGTGAACAGGATATGCTCTGCGTTACTGAGAACGGCGCGTATTTCTTCCTCGCACGATCTGACAAACCCGGCGCGTTAGAGTTCCAGATGTGGCTCGCGGGCGAAGTCGTACCATCCATCATGCACACGGGGGAATATGTCGCTCCCCCTCTCAAGGCCGCAAGAGAGAATGCTAAACCCGCTCCCATTCCCAGAGACATCAAGGTTTACCTCTCAAAGGCCAATTTCACCGCGCAGGAGAGAATCATCGACAGGGCTTTAGACGCTAAAACTGATGAAGAGTTAAGAAAAGTTCTCGCTCTCGATTTGGCCTTCAAGGCTCGCACTGGGTTTTCTGCCATTGAAGCGGCGGGCATTTCCATTACGCCGGAGTGCTCCTTCCATCCTCAACATTTCTCCTATGGCAGCATCGGCGGATGTCAGTGGCACTTCAAGAGAACTCTCGATCCTTGTCTCAGACTTCCTAACGAAACAGAATGAGACTCGAAGGATTACCTCTCGACGAACAGAAAACTCTGGCTTTTGCCGCTCTACGTAACTACGTTAAGGCTTTGCGCGAGGTTCACTCCTACGATGGGATAAGGGAATTGCGCAACATGCTCAAGGGGTTTTCTGATGCGAATTTGCGTACAGTGAAGAGACACCGCAAGCAGAAGGCTTAATCATGGATTTCCACGTTGTGGCCGTTTTGCTGCTTGTCGGCTTCTCTTTCGCTTTAGGCTTCTTACTGGGCAAAATCTGGTAAGACGGAAACCGCCGCCCTGCTTTCACAGGGGGCGCGCTTTTTCTACTTGAAAGGAGGTGAACATTATATCATGATTTACGGTCCTTTCTCGACTGTCTGCGGTCTCTATGATTGTGCCATCTCTCTACACGTTCACATTACATACGAGCGCAAAGACTACGAGGCCGCTTTGAAGCATTATGAAGAGGTGGGCGGGGAAAATGCTACTGGACAGGATTGGCACTTAGCTCGCGCTTGGAAAAACATAGCAGATTCTCACAAGCACACTCTCGACGTTCTCGAACGACTCGCAGCCGATTTCGAAGCACAGCTCACTCCTGAAGCTCTCAAGGATATTCACAACACTTTGAGCTACATTGATGAACAAGACAAAAAAAAGGCGGGTTAATCCACTATGAACTCTAACAGACATTCGGCTTACTTTTCGTTCCTCGCTCTGTTATACCGCGTTTATTCGGAGGCTCTCAATAAGGCCATACCTGACTCGCCCGATTACAACAAGCTATACAGATACTGGCTCAAGGTCAGGGACAGGCTTATGAAGGCCATGTACAACTACAAGTGAAAGGGGGTGTGAATATGACTGAATACATCAATGACGGCGGTTATGGCGAAAAACAGGGCGTTTATCACTTCAAATTCACACCTCGGGAGTTCATTTGTCCGCGCGCGTTGTGGTCGCAGTACTCGATTTACCTTGAAAGACTTTACAGCATCTTCAATAACGCTGTAAATGACTTCCGGAAATCTCACTCATGGAAAGAGTGCTGCAACAGCAAGGGGTACGGGAAACTCGGTCTCTACAGGCTCTTCGTCAGCATCAGGCTTGACAATTCTCTCCGCAATGACGCTGAAAATGCTGGCTTATACACTGAAAAAGACATCATCAACTACTACAACGACAAAAAGCAGGTGTAAACATCCGGCATTCGAAAGGAGGTGATCCAGTTGCCGAAATTACGACCATCCCCGTACAACAGGCCGCTTTTCGTTCGCGACAACATTAACAGCATTCACACTCTCGCTAAAAATCTACACATCACCTACGGCGAAATCGCTCGCGAGACGGGCATTCCTCACGGGGCTATCAACAGATACGCGTCGGGGGTCGCTTTACCCGATAAGGATCGCTACAACTTGCTCGCTGTCTTTTTCGACTGGGAGATTTGGGTTTAATGGAGGTTGATCATTCGTGAGCAAATGCAGACTTATTGATATGGAGGCTTACTCAAGGGGTGAATTTCGCATTATCGGTGAGAACGGGAACAAACAGGCTCACAAAATGCACGGCGATTTATGCCCCGAATGCGGCCAGTTCTCCGTATTCCCTGAAGGCGGCTGCTGGACTTGCTTGTCCTGCGGCTGGAGCAAATGCAACGTTAGGAGGTGATTAGCTTTGTCCGTTCTCTTACTCATTGCCGGGTTCTGCGTACTCTGCTTGTCCGGCTGTGTTGCCATCCTCTTCACCGCGCAGAAAATACTTAACCGCGCTTTTGACATGATTGACTTCGTTGTCGCTTACTCAGAACACAACGAGCACGATTGCGGCATCGACAGGCCGGAGGTTTCGGATTGACGCAGATTGAACACCCGCATTATTACAACGCTGGAGGGGTTGAGGCTATTGACTTCATTGAAGCTCATGGCCTCAATTTCTCCAGAGGCAATGTCATTAAGTATGTCGTTAGGGCGGGCTTGAAGGACGGCGAAGACGAATTAACCGCTCTCCTTAAAGCACGCTTCTACCTCGACAGGGAAATTCAGCGGTTACAGAAAGGAAAAATACAAAATGCCTAAATTCAGCTACATGGATGACTGCATTCACCTTCACGCTTGCAGACGCGTTCAGGCTATCGGCAAAAAATTACGGCTCATGTGCCCGCGTTACTGCGATGAAAAATGCGAATGCTATCTCAGCTCTGATACTGAAACTAACTACGTTTCCATTGATGAGGCTCTCGAATATGCTCGCAACGGCGCGTACAGCATTCAGTCGGGCTATGACATTTACGATGTCTACTGCTCTGGGGACTTAAACGGTGCTTCTATCGGGGAAATTGTAGAAGACGCTGAAGAATAAGAAAGGATCAAAGCATGAATAACTTTATCTTCATCTGCGAGGAAGACTTCAAGGACATCATAAAAGAGGCCGTCATCCTCGCTATCCTTTACGGCAACAACAACTACGACAGAAAGGATAATAATCATGCCGTTCACGAAAGCAAAGAGAACTAATGCAAAGCTCAGACTCGCAATCACAGGCTCGGCGGGAAGC
>JAFSLR010000166.1 GCA_017448375.1 Synergistaceae bacterium
CCGCAGTGCCGCCCCAATGGCAATAAGATACCTAGCGCGACTGCCGTATGTAACAGACTATGGAGAGAATGACGAATTACCGTACGAGGAAGACCAGACAATATCCATATCAGCCCTAGCGGCAATCTACGCGCTGAACAAACACGACTTGCCAATAACTCAGCACTTGATGTTAATGGGGTACGGTGTCAGTAATGGCGAGGATAAAGAGTAACTTACAGAGGATATTCTACCCATCGTTTGACGGTGGGCTGAATTTGTCCGTACCGCCTGAGAGCATGAACCGAAACGAGCTGAAAGAGGCAGTGAATGTGGAGTATTCGTCAAGCACAGGGGCGATGACAGTACGCGGAGGATTGTTTCATCACTGCCAGACGGGAATATATGCCGACAGTGTTGCGGCATTGCCCGGAAGACGTGGTTTCCTGATAATGGGTCATTTCATATCCGGCGGACAGCGAATAGAGTTAGTGAGGCTGTTTACGTGGAACAGATGGGAAGAAGTCTCAGGAAGTTTAACAGGTAACGGGAAAATCTCAGTGTGCGAATGGGACGGGTATTATCTAGTGGCCTCCGGCGGAAAACTCCAGAAGCTGAGAACGCGAAATACTTTCACATTGGAGACAATAGAAACTTCCCCGCCGCGTTGTGTTCAGGTGTTCGTGAAGTCCGGGCGTGTCGGAGTGGTAACCGATGAAAACGTAATCCGATTTTCAGCTGTAGGGGACTGTGAGTCGTGGGAGAATGACCCTCAAGATGACAGCACGGGGCAATATCTAGAAGTCGGTTATAAGGACGGAATGAATATTGACGCAGTAATCCCCCTTTCACGAGATTTGATAGTGTTCAAGTCGCCGAATAATGAGCCTGACAAGGGTACGATATTCCGTATCACAGGGGATTATCCCGAATGGGCAGTACTTGAGGCGGCGCACAACACGGGAACATTCAGCGCAAGAAGCGTACAGGCAATCGGGAATGATGTGTATTACGGTACAGTGTCAGGAGTAGCGAGCCTTTCGGCGGTAACGTCATACGGAGAAATCCAAGCGACATGGCCAGACAGGAAGGTAAGCGCAGTATTATCCCGAATAATGAGCGCAGATGCGGAGTTGTGGAGCGTGTCCGTAAAACAGCAGTTATGGGTGAAGCCTCACGCAGGGTCGAATGAAGTGTGGGTTCTTGACTACGGTCGCGGAATATGGACAAAGTTCGAGTACTCCGGCGAAGTGATATATGCGGACGGCTCAGACGACAGCGTTTATGTGTTCATAGGGACAAGCGTGTATGAGCAAGTCGATGGAAAAGTAACGGATACGAACGATGTCGGGAAGGAACAAGCAATAATGGGGAAAATGAGAATGTGCACGCTATTGACGGGAAATCAGGTGTTAATCCGGCGTGCGTTTGTGTCGTTCGGGATTGAGCCGGAATGCCGAGCCGAATTAAGGCTGGGAGGCTTCCGAATGCAATTCAGCCATGACACGACCCCCGATTATGTATGCGACAACGACATTGAGGTATACGAGAAAGAAGAGAATATCGGCGGAGAAGTGAAAGCGGTAACGTCAAGGCGAGAATGCATAGTGCGCGATTGGTTCGTAACGCCCGAAGTAATAATGACAGGGGGAGGATGTTCGCTGTCAACAATGGGACTTGAAATGAGTGAGGTGTAGCAATGGGTTACAGTCCAAAATATCCAGTAAATGACAAAGCCGGAGGGGATACGGTAAAACAGGCGTTCGGGAAGTATAACGCGGAAGTAACAGCGATATATGGAATATTGAACGAGCTGAAAAACAATGACTTAACGCCAGCTGAGATAGAGAACCTGAAAACTGGAAGTGTGGCCGGAAGCCGTATAACAGGAGAGATTGACGGGTCGCACATAACAGGAACTGTGGCAGGTTTTATTAACGGTCAGCACGTAACGGGGAATATAAGCGGCAATCAGATAATCGGAACGATAGTGAATGCTCAAATCCCAAGCGGAAACGTAACAGGACTTGAGGCGTTTGTGAAGGGGTTAATGCCCTCCCAATCATCAGAAACAGGCGGAGGAATAACGAGTTCAAGTCTAGGAACGAACGGTTATGTGAAATTCGGTAATGGATTTATGGTTCAGTGGGGAAGTCATTTACAAAATGTATCATTATCCGAATACGACATAGAGTTTCCGACAGCGTTTTCATCAGCATGTTACAGCGTATTAATCTCATCAAATATATCTGATGTAACACTGGGGGGCTCACCGACAGTGCCAACGACGAGCGGATTTAGGGTAAAAGACCCATCAGGATACGCAAGAATATATTTCATAGCAATAGGAGTGTGAAAGATGCCAACATTCAGGAATGACGGAGAACGAGCAGTAATTTACAACGAGCCTGACGGTAAGAACATAATAATATTTGACCCCGGAAAAAACGTACAGTTAGTGCATTGGATACCGTATAAGAGACTGGGATTAGCCCTAGTAAGCGAGAGTTACCCGCCAGTGCCGGACAGCGTATTAATCAGCGGGGAATTTAAGTTTTTAGCAGGAATGGAACGTAAATTTGAGATAGAGCCATGCAAGAAATATCAGCTTGATATTCTGCCCATAACGGGAAGAGTAACGCTGTATCTTGGAGCGTCCAACAAAGGGCAAGTAATAAGCGTACTGGATTATCACAAGGTATGACTTATCGTTATGGCTCTGTTACTTGGGAAGGCGATAACAGAAAACTTGATCAGCCGGATAACGACTCCACTCCCCCGAAGCCTAAGCGAACACCTGAAACTCCCAGCAAAGGCAAGCCTGAACCCGTTACGCAGGAAGTACAGCAGGATATTCCCGAAAACATCAGCAACAGCCCTGCAAGAAAAGCTATAAATGAAGCTGAAGAAATACTGTCCATGCTACACAATGCCTCATTCGATGAGCTTAGAAACATTGCTGAGTTTTTAGACATTGATATTCATCCATTAGTTGACAGCTCTAACGGGAACGGGGATATTCTCTCTGATAAACTGCGGGCGGCCATTAAGAAAAAACTTCAGCCGGAAATATCGCAGGAAAACCCGAAACAGGAAAAACCTACGGAAAGTACTCCGCAGCAGGAACAAGAACACACCGAAAAAGACAATCTCAAAGACGCTCAGCATGGACACATCGTAAATCTGGATATTCAGCCCGATAACGAAGACAGCCCAGAACCTCAGCCAGTAAGCATTTATTCCGACTATGAGCCGCAGAATCACAGCAATATTCCTCTCTTCAAAAGCGCAAAGCCTCATACATCAAAACTCGTTGAGACTACTAACATGAAAAACGTCAAACTCCCTCCGCTGAATTATTCCCCCGATTTGCCGAAAGACATCATCAATTCTGGCAACATTACAGAATCACAGCTTGAAGCTATTGCGTATGCTGGTCAGGCTTTCAACAATTTATTACCGTCAGGGGTTAGACAGGGGTTTATTCTCGGTGATGGCACTGGCTCAGGGAAGGGACGTACTATCGCAGGGATTATCACAGACCAGCTCAACCACAATCACGGGAACGGCAGGGCTGTATGGTTTTCCATTAAACCTGATTTAGTCAGCGATGCTAAAAGAGACTGGCAAGGTATAGGCAATAACCCTAAAGATATTTTCGAGCTTAAAAGTTTCGGCGTTGCTGATACTATCCCTCATGACAAAAAAGGTATCTTGTTCTCCAGTTACTCCACTTTCATCACAAAAAAAACTGTCGCAAAGGATAACAGTACCAGCAATAATGAAACAACGCAGGTCGATGATGAAGGCGATGTTGACGAGGCTAGGCTTCAGCAGGTTATTGACTGGCTCGGTAAAGATTTTGACGGCGTTATCGCTTTCGATGAATGCCACCAAATTAATAACACAGGCGAATCCGAGGGCAAAAGAGGCAAGATTAAAGCGTCTAAAGCTGCCATTGCCGCCTCAAGACTCACTGAGGCTTTGCCTAATGCAAGAGTTCTTTACGTTTCCGCTACTGCCGCGTCTGACCCTTCAAAACTTCTTATGTTCGACAGGGCTGGGCTTTGGGGCAAAGGTACTCCTTTCCCAAATGGACTCGCTTTCGCTTCTGCTATGCAGGACGGCGGGCTTAATGCTATGGAGATGTTTGCTAGAGACGCTAAATCAATGGGGCTGTTCATTTCTCGTTCCCTTGACAGCAACGGCATTACTTACAAACATGTTACCTACAAACTTAACCATGCTGAACGAGAGCTATTTGACCAGTTCTCAATGGCTTGGAGAATGATTGACAAGGCAAGGCATGACTCTGCTATTGCTACCAACTCTGACCCGAAAGACAAAAAAAGCGAATCTGAATCGGCTTTCAGAGGCGCACAGTTAAGAGCTTACAAACAGCTTATAATCTCTTTCAGAGTACCAGAAGTCATTAAACAGGCTAAACAGTATCTTGAAAAAGGATTCTCCGTTGTCATTCAGACTGACAGCACTTTTGACGCTCTAGTCGAAAGACAGTTAGGCAAAATGAACGGAAAACAAGATTTGAGGGATATTATCATCTCGCCTGTCGATGAACTCATTGACTTTGTAAACAGATATATCACCGTTCAAAAGTATGATGAAGTCAAAGTTCCTAGACCTGACGGCGGTTATTCTATTCTGCGCAAACCCGCTTTCGATGAAGAAACAGGACAACCTGTAATCAGCCAGGAAGCTCTCAGAATTAAGAATAACCTCATCGCTACTCTAAGGCAGATTTTCTTCAATATGTCCCCCATTGATGAGATTATTAACGCTCTCGGTGGCCCTGAAAAAGTCGCAGAAGTTACTGGCAGAAAACACAGACTCATAAGGCAGCCGGACGGTAAAATCAAGGATATGGGTGCACCTCCCAGCGCAAAATCTGAAAGGGAAGCGTTCAATAACTGGACTGAACCAACACAGATTACACGCGGAGAAGGC
This sequence comes from Synergistaceae bacterium, assembly GCA_017448375.1. Taxonomy (GTDB): domain Bacteria; phylum Synergistota; class Synergistia; order Synergistales; family Aminobacteriaceae; genus JAFUXM01. The sequence goes on from JAFSLR010000166.1 coordinate 4,945, forward strand.
AAAGACGCTTATACCGTTATTGAGGGCGGGACTAAAAGAGTTATCATCTTCAGCTCTGGCAAGGGCGGTACAGGGTTCAGCCTTCATGCTGACAAGTCGTTCAAAAACCAGCAGAGAAGAGTCTATATTCCTCTCGATTTCGGCTTCAGTGCAACTAAAGCTACTCAGAGTCTTGGAAGAGTAAACAGAAGCAATCAGGTCTCCGCTCCCGAATACTGTATCGTCTCTACTGACATTCCAGGCGAAATTAGATTAATTTCTTCCATTGCTCGCGAACTAGGCAAAATGGGGGCTATCACTGCTGGGGAGAGAAAATCTACCACCCAGGGCGTTTTCAGCGAGAAAGATAACCTTGACAGTCAGCTTGCAAAAAACGCAATGAAACACGTCCTACTAACTCTGAATTTGCCGCATAATGCTTACCCTGAGTTAAACATTAGCAGTGATATTCTTGAACAAATGGGGCTTCTTGATGGAGAGGGCAAACTAAAACAGCTGGAGCTTGATACTATCTTTAACCGTATTCTCATTCTCGACCTCAATAATCAGGAAAATTTGATGTTCCGTTTCAGAACTGAGCATGAAGCTATGCTTGCTATGTCTATTCAGACTGGAGAAGGAGATGTCGGCACGGAGAATATTCGCGCTCAGTCCGTCAATGTTCTTCAGGAGACTACCCTTCTTGAAGACAAAGAAAGAGGCATTACCACCAAGCTACTTGAACTGGAATATACCGTCAAGACAAGGACAAGACCTTTCTCTAACGTTACTGGGGTCAATCATTGCTCGGAGTTCTTCACTGACCAGTACGGCAACATCTACGCCGCAAAGAAAAACGGTGAATATGACAAAGATGGTAAACTCATCAGGCCAAGCGTTACGGTTACAGACGGCAGAGCAATTCAGAGATACACCCTCTTCACTCCTGACTTTGCTACAACTTTCGCCAGTGATGCCGATGCTCTGGAAAACAAAAAAAGAAGTGCTCTTCGCTTTTTCACTCCCATTCCACCAGATAAAGCTAAAGCTAAATGGGAGGAAAAGAGAAAATCCTTAGAGAGTACTCACACGGAACATATGTTCCTCATTTCAGGCGTTATGCTCCCTATCTGGAATCATCTCAAAGACCTGTCGTCAAAAAGAATACTCCGCATAAATTCAAATGACGGCACAAGCATTTTGGGCAGAGTCGTTGAAGCCGAACAAGTTCCAAGCATTATTCAAAGATTCAATGTCTTCTTTAATCAGCACCAGTACAACGCTCAGGAAGTCATTGATAAAATTCAGAAACGCGGCTCTTTTGCAAGACTCCTTAATGACTGGAAAATCAAATTCGCTACAGTCAACGGCGAAAAAAGACTCGAAGTCCTTAATATGGGCGTACGGGGTTATGCTGAAGCTGACTATTTCGGACTACTTACAGAACAAATAGGCTCAACTTGGAGATACTTTATTCCGACAGGCAGAAACGACATCCTCGACAACATTCTCAAAGAACACCCTGTTGTCGCTTTCGATGATGAAATGACCGCCGATGACATAATGGACGAAGCAGTTACAAAGATTAACAGCAATATTCCTGACAGTTCTAAACTCTACATCATTCACCCCTCCTTCAGTGGCTTGTTTAACTTCGGCGATAATCAGGACGATAACCCCTATATACACGAGTCGCCCTATGCCTCGCCTAACTCTAAATTTGAGAAACGCTATCAGGACGCAAAGAAAACTGAAGAGAAAAAATCCATGTTGGAACACCTAAAGGATTTCATTTCGCAGGTCGTTAAGGGCAGAAATGATATTCCCGAATTGGCTGGGGACAACTGGAAGAAACTCTTTGCTGTCGATGAAAATCTCATTGACGCTCAGGAATGGATCAGAGGTTTCAAACGTGAAAGACAAGCTAACCTTCACGAAACTGAAAAAATATTACGCGCTATCCTCCTTGACATCAAAAATCCAGATGATTTTGACCTCTTCCAGCGCGCTATGGAGCTTCAAGACTTACACGAGACTCGCAATTTGGACATTAACGCACGTATGCCCTGGGCTTTGAACCCTGAAACTCTTTACGACTTTGACGCTAATGACCCTCTCGATGAGGAATATTCCAGAATCATGGCGTTCGTTCGCAAAAATTCAAACGTCCAGAATGCTATGAGGAAGGCTAATACACTCATGGAGGACTTGCGCAACAAACTCATTCAGGTAGCCGAAAATATCGGCATGTTTGACTTGAGAGACAGACTCAAACGTAAGCACTATTTCAGACATTTGGTCTTGGAGTACTACAATATGCAGAAAAGCGGTCAGCCTCACCCTATCTTCAAAAACCCCGATAGAAGAGGCTACACTCAGCACAGGGAAGGTAGCGACAAAGATATTTCCTCAAATTGGATTCTGGCTATGGGCGAAGTCATGATCCGTATGACTGATGACATCAAAATTCTTCAGACTCTCGGCAAGCTCAGAAAACGTTACGACAAAATCGAGGAACTCAAACAGCAAGCATTCTCTGAGAACATGAAAAATGCTGTCGGCGAAATTATGAGAGACCTTAAAGACATTCCTGATGAGTTACGCAGGAAAAATGCTGAAGACGTTTTACACAAAAAACTTAACGCTAGACAATCTCGCGCTATGTCGACTCTATTCAAGCTCGCTGCTAACGGCGATTTACCTGTCGGCGACAATAACGAATGGCAAGATTTAGCAGGAAGAATGGCTAATGCTGGACAGCTCGAAGCTCTTTCTCAGGCAGAACAGCAGAAACTTTCACGCTACATCGGATGGCTTTCTTCCCTCGCTGACAAAACAAAGGCAAGAACTGCCGCAAGAAAATTCCTCACATGGCATAAAGGCAAAAACGCCGTACTCAAGGATATTCTCGGAGATAAATATATCGACTGGAAAGACCTTATTCCAAATGACCATACTCTATGGTCGCCGTCTGACTCTCGTCTCGTTTTCTCCGCGTCCACAGTCCCTGAGTACATGCTCAAAATCGCTATGGAAGGCATTGACGATCTACTAGGCGTTAATGTCTCTGACTTGGGCAAGGCTATTGCTTCCGGCGGCGATAAACAGTTATGGTGCATTCCTACTAAACTTGCTGACGCTCTCAACAGTATCGGTAAGTCTCAGCCCGTTGGGTCGTTCAACAAATTCATGGGGTCGCTTATGACTGGTTTCAAACGTTGGGTTACTATCGGACCGATAAACGGCAGAATCATAAAATACAATTTCCGCAACTTCTTCGGAGACCTTGAAGCTGTCTTGCAGGGCAACCCAGGCGCACTATACTACTTCAAACAGGCCACTAAGGAATTAACCGACACTATGCTTAGAGGCGGTGAGGCTACGGGTATGCTTGCTGAGTTCAACAAACGCGGCGGCGGTCTCACTACGGAATTTATGACTGAGCTTGAACACCCTGAACGATTAAAGGATTTCTCTCACCTCTTTGAACCTCAAAAGAGCCGGAATCCTATCAAGTCTATTGCTCACGCTTTCCGCGCTTACATCGAGATTGCCTCCACTCTCACCAATCTTAGAGAAAGCATTCTTCGTTATGCCTCCTTCTTGTCCTTCGTCAAACTCATTCAGGAGAATGGCGGCGTTCCTCCCTTCTACGGCATGAGCAAGCCAAAGGAAGTACTTGCGCTTAAAGACAACGTTTTCGATATGGCCTTCAAACTCGCTAACGAAAATTTAGGCGCGTATGACCAAGTCTCTAAGAATACTCAATGGCTCAGAGATAACCACTTCACTTCCTTCCTGTCTTGGGTCGAAGTAAACTTCTCGCGAGCTATCCAGATGTACAAAAACATTTGGCAGGGTTATTCCTTCCTCGAATACTGGATTAAGAAACACGGCAACGACTTCATTGATATGTTTGCGGGAAGTGGCGGCGGCGGTGATAAACTTCCTCCCAATAATGGCAACGGCGGTAAAGGCGGCGGAGGCGGCAACAATGAGCCTCCAGAACCTCCGAATGATGGCAATAATGATGATGACGAGTTCAGAAAAATGTTCAGAAAAGCCGCTAAAAAATCTGGCAATTTCGCTTTAAGACTCGGTATCACTCTCGCTCTTGCTGCCCCTCTCTACTTCATGGCTAAAATCTGGAACAAGCTCATGGGCGCAGATGATAATGACCCCAATTTGGACGACAGAAACGGCGTTTCTCTCTTCTTAGGCAGAAATCCTTTCACTGGAGATAACATCTACATGTTCGACATCGGATCTGCTTGGGACTTCTTCCGCACTACTGGCCTTCACAGCATTTTCGGCGGCGATTTGAGAGACCTCTTGGACGGCAGAATTACTTTCGGACAGCTCGTTTCTAATATTCTTGACGGGCCCGTTACCAAAATCGCGGGAAATGCTAACCCTTATGTTAAGGCTATCGTTGAAGCCGCTTTCGACAAAAGACTTTATCCCAGCGCGTTACACCCTTCACCCATCAGGGACAAAGGTAAATTCGTTGCTCAGTCATTCGGTCTCGATTGGTATTATGACTGGCTCACCGATAAACCTCATAAACCTTTCCTCGATTTTTCTTCCTCCGTCTTTAATACCGTAAAACAAGACCAGTCCGCTTACTTCTTCATTCAGGGCAGGAAAAAAATCTTTCAGGAAAACGTCTTGGGCAAATACAATGACGCTTTCACCATGACTAGGCGCGGTGAGGCCCTCAGAAATGCTAAAAGAGCTATTGACTTGGGAGACAAAAAATCTTTCAGGAAATTCCTTCGCGAGTATTTCAGGGCCGGCGGCACCGAACAGGGCTTGAAGGCTTCCGCTAGGGCTTCTGACCCGCTCTTCGGTCTCAATGAAGAGGAACAAATGAGATTCATTCGATGGCTTCCAAAAGAGGAACGGAAAATCCTTCGCAGGGCCATGAGATATGCTGAAAAAATTAAGGCTTATCTTGACCCGTTCTAAACATAATCCCCCGGTTTATCGCCGGGGGCTTTTTTCATATCCCTAAACGTTTAATAAATTCCTCGCATAACTGCCTCATTTCTCCCATAACTCGCGATTTCGTATTATCCGCCCTCATGTGAGCCAATACAGCAGGTACTACATTCCCTTTCTTATCATGAAGCTGATTTCCGAATATCTCATTATTAGCCCTTACGTACTGGAAAACATAATATCCCCTTTGACGAAACATCGACAAGTACAAAGCCTGTACTTTTTGCGGCTTCGTCCCTCTCGTTATCGTTACCATCATAGGCACTACTCCAAGCATATCCACTGTTATCGCCTTGTATCCTAACTCTGGCCGCGACTCATTGTACTTACGATATTTCGTGAGAAAAATATTTACGTTCTCACTTAATCCCATTATCCCTAATGAAGAAAGATAATCCAGCCTCGCAGGTACTAAATAATAATCACTGGCTGTTAAGGCATTACGAACAATAGCATTACAGTTCGGCGGGCAATCCATCAGAATAAGATCATATTCCCCCAAAAGCTCTTCTATTCCGTTACGCAGACAGTTATACGTCATCAGCGTATTTCCAGCTACAAGTTCATCATCTTGACCCGTACACTTACCCGCCATCTTCATGTCTATGTCAGCCATTTCTAGTGTCGAACATATTATGTCAAATTTAGGGCACTGGGGGACTTCCAACGGGACTACCAGTGCTGACAGTGAGGTGTCTATCACACTTTTGTTTATGAAGCCGTCAAAATATTTCTTTATCGTCTTCGTGTCCTTGTATTTCTCTCCCCATTCTTCTGGAGTCATGAAGCTGAATGTCAAGTGCGTCTGCGGGTCTAGGTCTATCATCAGAACTCGATAACCCTTCATTGCCGCGTATGCTCCAAGATTCGCTGTCAGTGTCGTCTTTCCAACTCCACCCTTGTAGTTGATCACTGATA
>JAFSLR010000013.1 GCA_017448375.1 Synergistaceae bacterium
AGCTGTAACGGTTGTTGCTGATTGTGTATGTTGCCGCGTCAAGTTTTCCGACAACACCGCCCATGTTCGAGATGTCGCCCGAAATTGTTGCGTAGGACTGGTTGTTGCGGACTGTTGAAGCGTTCATGAGCCCTACGATTCCGCCTGCGCCTTCGGGGGTTTTACCGCTGATTTCAACTATTACGATTGATGAGACATCACAGCTTTCGAGGACTGCTGAATCACCTATGCGTCCTGCTATTCCGCCTGCAAGGTAAGTGCTTGATATGACGGCCTGTCCGTTTGGATTGCCTGTAACGCTGTTGTTCTGGAGATTTCCGCCTGATACGTGGCCGACGATTCCTCCTGCATAATGATTGCCTGTTACATTGCCTGAGAATGTACAGTCTTTGATAGCCTCAAAAGTTGCTACCTGAGCAGCCCCTACAATTCCCCCTGCGCAACATTCTTCATTTCCAGAAGGAAGCTCAACATTTGCACTGGAGGTACAGTTCACAATACTTCCTCCTGTCATGGCAGCTACAATACCTCCTGCCATTTGTTTGTTATATCTATATGGGGATACTACACTTCCGCTTGACGAACAGTTTTTCACCGTGCCTCCTGCCATATAATAGACAATACCTCCCATACCAGAGCCACCGCTCCAGTCGTAGGTGTCCTGAATTGTCCCGTTGAATGAACAACCTTCAACATTTCCTGAGTCAAGCCTTAGGATAATTCCTCCGCTGTATCGACCTTTTACAGCACCGCTTACCCCAAGCTTCTTTATCGCATAGGTATCATCAGCAGTTGCCACTCTCCCGAACAGCCCGGATGTAGCATTGTAGGCTTTATCCACAATATTAAGCTGGACTGCAAGATTATTCCCGTCAAAATGACCAGTGAACGGGTTCTTGTCCGTACCAATAGACTCCCAGTCCGTAATCTGAGAGATATTGAGATTCTGAGTCAGCTTGTAATACTTATCCCCCGACTCAGTTCCACCGTTCACCCTGTCCCGCAATGCTTCCAAATCCGCATTCGTGTCAATCACATACGGATCTGCCTCCGTCCCTGAATGTCCCTCGTTCCAGTAGTCCGCCCAAGCACACGGACAAACCCCAAGAAGACATACGGCCATGAACAACGCAATACACTTCTTCATGTTAAAACCTCCTGCAATAAATTAATGATGAGTACACCAAATAATACACATGACCGCGCCCCCTTGAATTATGATATAATAGCAACATAAGACAAGGGGAGACGGGATTTATTCCGTCATGTGCAGTTCTTATAGGTGGCACTAATTATAGCACAGACCCTTGTTTTTTTATTCCCTAAATTAAGAATCTCAGCGCAAAAAAATAACCTCCCCGATTCATCTCAGGGAGGCCCAATATCTATCCTCTAATCCTCGTGCATCACATGGGCGCAACGTTTGCAGAGTCCGTTAGCGTTCGGGTGTTCCTCATACTTCCAGCAGCGCGGACACTTCTCCCCAGACGCAAACCCTCCGGCAATCCTGAACCCCGTATCACCGTCATCAAAAACATTCGGCAACGTCAGCTCATCAGCCCATTCAAATTTTGACACTATCACTATGTCAGCAAGCTCTTCAACCGTGAATGACCCCTCAAGTTTCGCGAGTCCCTCTGAACGTTTCACCTGCACTGACGCTTCAAGCGATGTCCCAATCGTTTTCGCTGTCCTCATCGTCTCAAGCATTCGGCTCACAGCCCCCTTCAGCGTAACAGCCTCACCCCATAAAGCATTGAGTGAGTCATTGAGCTTTGAGGAATCCTGTTCGGGGAAGTCCGACAAGAATACGCTCTCAGGCAATGAGTCATCAGTCTTCCTCATCTCCTGCCATATTTCCTCAGCCGTAAAGCTCAATAACGGCGCAATCATTCTCGTTAAGCACGACAATATTTCATACATGGCCGTCTGTGCGCTCTTTCGGGTCAGAGAGTCTTTTTCCTCAACGTATAACCTGTCCTTGCTTATGTCAAGGTAGAATGCTGACAGCTCATTGACGCAGAAAGAATGTATCAATGACACAGGAACGTGAAATTCGTACTCGTCAAGCGCAGAACGTACACGGGCTATTATCCTGTGCAAACGGTCGAGAATCCATTTGTCCATTGAGAGAAGAGAGTCATACGGCAATGATTTATCCGGCGTGAAGTCGTGAAGATTCCCCAGAAGGAAGCGCGCTGTATTACGGATTCGCCTGTAAGTTTCGGATAACGTTTTGAGAATGTCGTTTGAGATTTTTACATCGTTCCTGTAATCCGTTGACGCTACCCACAATCGCAATATATCCGCCCCGAACTGGTTGCAGACATCTCCTGGGGCTACGGTGTTTCCGAGTGATTTCGACATCTTACGGCCTTTACCGTCAAGCGTGAATCCGTGTGTGAGGACTTCAGCATACGGTGCGCGTCCCTTTATGGCTACTGCTGTGAGTAATGACGACTGGAACCACCCGCGATGCTGGTCGCTGCCTTCGAGATACATATCGCACGGCCATGAAAGCCCGAACTTGTCGTTGAGCACCGAAATGTGAGACACTCCAGAGTCAAACCAGACATCAAGA
>JAFSLR010000167.1 GCA_017448375.1 Synergistaceae bacterium
AGTTCATGCGTTACGGGGTTGCGGTCTTTATCTAAGCCCTGAACGGTTAATCTTTGAGAGTCGTAATCATAAATATCATGTTCATTCATGAAAGAAATTACATCATTGTATAGCCATTTAGCCTCAACAAATATCATTTGAAGACGGAGAATTTGTGCTTTATTAAGATGAGACATGTCTATTTTTACCCTATATACGCGACAAATTTGGGACTTACGCTTTTGCTTCGTCTCTTGTTTGGTCTTCGCTATTCGGCTATTTTTCGATAATCTCTCTTCGTCTGTCATTTCGTTTCACACGAAAATTATACTATAAGCGTAATTCATCTCCATCTGTAGAGGTGGAAGCCTTCTTGCGCAATAAGGTAAAATTCTTTAATACACATTAATTTTTCAACAGGAGGATTCATTTTTACATGTTCAAAATTTCATGGGCAGGAAAATTCCTAGCGGTTCAATTTTTTCTGCTCACTCTCATTCTGCCTTCACACGCTTTGAATGTCGTCAACAACAATCCAAACGGCGAAGGCTCATTAACGTGGGCGGTTGAGCAAATCAATTCCGGCACCAGCAGCACTATCACAATAAGCCCGGACTTGAAGACGCTTCATTTGTCGCAGGAGCTCACCTTCACACGGAGCGCAGCAATTTCGGGTAAAGGTACTCTCATTGACGGCGAAGAAACCCGGAGGCTTTTCCGCGTAACAAACGGCCGCGTCATCTTCGAGGGACTCGCCTTCACGCGGGGGAATGCTGTTTCAGGCAGCGGAGGAGCAGTTGAGGTTGACGGTTCAGGGGCTTCGGCGGAATTTCGTAACTGCATATTCTACAACAACAGCGCAAGGGATTACGGCGGAGCTGTCAGCGTAACGAAAGGCGATAACATTAACCCCACAATCCTCAAGCACTGCACAATCACAGCTAACACTTCAACGAACGGAGGCGGAGTCTCAGTCTCAAACGGCCAGCTTCAATCACTCTCATCAATCATAGTCGGTAACACTTCAAGCTATGACATTTCCGCAAACGGTACAGGAATATTCAGCAGCCGTTACAGCATAGCCGGAACATCAAACACAGCAATGGATACGACCGACTTAAACGGGCAGAACGTGACTCAAGTCCTAGTGTCAGAAAACGGAGTCGCAAAACTTGAGACTCTCAACGGTTCTCAGGTCATCAGAATCACAAGGTCATCACCGGCGTTCAATTTCGTGAAGGACTCTCAGTACGCTTTGAGCAGTGATATAGCCGGAACAATTCGCCCACAGTACGGAGCATATGACGCAGGAGCATACGAGATTCCCGCAGTTGCCTTGAAGAGCGCGGATATTGACGGAGTACCCTACATCAAGATAGGCGATAACGTTACATTCAGCCTCGATATTATTCCCTCAAACGCAACCCTCAACTCTAAGGATTACCAGCCCGCCGGAATCGTATGGCAGTCATCAAACACTGAGGCAATAACAGCAAGCAATACAGGAAATGTTACGGCACTAAAAGCTGGAGTCAGTGATATTTGGGCGGAAGTTCACGGCTGGGACTCGCAGGGACGGAATTTCACGGCAGAGTCGAAACACGTAACAGTATGCGCAGGTGATGAGGCATTCACGGAGATTAGAGCGGAGATTTCAAGCGCGGACAATCAAAGCATTTTAGCGGGCGTAAAAATGAACACTGGCGAAACAAAAACTTTCAGCCCTAATGTACATATACTGATTGACCGTTACGAGCTTGATGAAACGGACGGAGTATATTACACGCTCAATGCTAACTCATCGCGTACTGATATTGTTACGGCTGATGTGAACGGTGATTCAGTTTCGGGCTACATTCTGACTCTCAAAGCGGGAAATATTGCCGGGTCATCTGATGTTACGCTTGAGACTCATACGATACCTGAAGGGCGGACATTAACGCAGGGTTTCACGGTAAGCGTTGTGAATGCGTCCGAACCCGTAAGCAATGACACGAGGATTAACGGATTGCGCGGTGTAGGCGGCGGCGGAGGAGGCTGCAACACGGGCGTTATGATTCTTTCTGGGATTATGATAGCTCTTATAGCGTCAAAGAAAGGAGAACATTAAATGCGGCTGAATAAGATTATGGACGAGTATTTAACCTCAAAGCCGGAGGATAAATGCTGCTGGTTCAACGGTGAATGGATTAAGCGCGGAAACTTGAAGGCACTTGCTGATGAATGCACAGAGATTTTGCGTTCTTCGGGATTCTCGGAGGGTCAAAGGCTCGCGGTGTTAATGCCTAATTCACCGATGACTCTTGCGGTGATTCTTGCGTGCTGGAGGCTGGGCGGTGTATTCTGTCCTTTGAACGAAAAGACGGGTGAAATTTCACTCCTCAAGACTCTTGATTTGCTGAAGCCGTTTGCGGTTGTGCTGTCTGAAGGTGTGAAAGGCGATTTAGAGTCGGCACTCTCAAAAGCTGAATGGCCATGCGTGCGTCTCAACAACGAAAAACTTACGGGCAATGAGAAATTCACGGGCAAAACTCAGAGTGCGGACGATTTCGACAAGACATTAGCCGTAATATTCTCAACGTCAGGCACAACAGGAGACCCCAAAGCCGTCCCATTAACGCATGAAAATATCCTCGACAACATCAACGCATGTCTCGAACACGTCAAAGACCTCAAGCCGGAAAATTCACTCCTCAATGTCCTTCCCAACTTCCACGCATTCGGCTTCACGATAGGGGGAATATTGCCCTTTGTGCTTGGTGCGACTCAATGCCTCGTAGCAAACTTCATGCCGCCTTCAAACGTCATAAAGGCCATCGAGGAGTCAAAAATTGATGTGCTTCTGCTTGTTCCGACAATGTTAGGTTTTGCCGCGTCAATGCTTGAACGCCAGGGCAAAAAGTTATCCGGCATTAAACTTGTGATAGCCGGGGGCGACAAGTACAACATCAAAATGGATGACAGGGTTACGGCGGTATTCGGAGTGCCTATGATTGAGGGCTACGGAATCACGGAATGTTCTCCAGTTTTGGCGGTAAACCCTTCACCCGCTGTGAGGAAACTCGGTACAGTAGGCCCGGCATTACCGCGATTTGAGCTGCAACTGAGGAGCGAGGACGGAGAATTATTGCCGATACCTGGCGAGGGAGTTTTGTGGACTCGCGGGCCTTCCGTAACATCAGGATATTACCACGCGCCCGAAATCAACAAGGAGAGATTCATTGACGGCTGGTTCAACACGGGCGATTATGTACAGATTGACGAGGACGGTTACATCAAGATACTTGACCGCGTTACTGACATAATCATAGTCGGAGGCTTTAACGTTTACCCGCAGGAAGTTGAGTCGATTCTCGATGAAAATCCCGCAGTGAACATGGCCGTTGTTGTGGGAATGCCCAACGATATAAGCGGTGAAGTCCCGAAAGCCTATGTGATTAAGCAGCAAGGCGCAGAAGTTACAGAAAGCGAGCTTGTGAGGTTCTGCAAGGAAAGACTGTCTCATTACAAAGTGCCGAGAAGCATAGAATTTGTTGACAGCCTCCCGATTTCAGCAACAGGGAAAATTTTACGGCGTGTCTTACGTCAGAAAGAAAGAGAGAAAAATTAATGGAACGACTCGAAAATATAATCCTCCCGAAACTTGAAGAGAATCCATCAGAGAATTGCTACTGGTGGGACGGAAAATGGTACACACGCGAAAATCTGCTCTCACTCGTAAGCAACTGCGAGAATGTTTTACGCAGCGCAGGATTCTCACGCGGACAGAGGCTCGTTGTAATGCTCAGGAACTCACCGTTAATCCCGGCATTGTCATTGGCGGTCTGGAAACTCGGCGGGACTTTCTGCCCTTTGAACGAGAAAGCCGGACTCGAATCGCTTACGGGGACTCTTGCGTTAATAAAACCCTTTGCGGTTATCACTGAGCATGAGATTCCCGAACTCGCAAAAACATGGCCGTGCATAACGTGTTCGCTTGACAGCGTGAGCCTTCCAGCGTTCACGGGAAAAACTCAATCCCCCGAACCTGATGATCTGGCTGTGATTTTCGCGACTTCCGGCACAACCGGCCTCCCGAAAGCCGTACCCTTAACGCACAATAATCTTGCCTCGAACTGTCAGGCTGTTCACGACACAATAACGAGCATGAGCGGTAAGGATACGTTTTTGACGGTGCTTCCCAACTTCCATTCGTTTGGGTACACCGTAACAATAATCCTTCCTCTTACAATGGGCGGAAAGCTGGCGATTGCTCCGTCATTCCTTCCCCCAACACCGACAATACGCGCGATTACTGAGGCAAAAATTGATGTGATGTTCGTAGTACCTGCGATAATGTCGTTCCTGATGATGTCGGTTGAAAAAGGGAAAATGCCCGCTGAACCCCTAGCAAGAATCCGCGTGATTTGCACTGGAGGCGACAAACTGAATCCCAATGTACACAAGCAGGCGTTAAAGTTCTTGGGGCGCGACATAATGGAAGGTTACGGACTCACGGAGACTTCACCCGTAATTTGCGTCAACCATGACTGCGAGACCCAGAAGACCGGCAGCATAGGCCCGGTGATTCCCGGATATGAGTACAAGCTCAAGACCCGCGAAGGTGAAGAGACTACCGACAAAGAGGGCGTATTATGGGTTAAAGGGCCTTCGGTTACGCCGGGATATTTGCACGCGCCGGAGATTAACGCGGAGAGATTTGACGCTGAAGGGTTCTTCAACACGGGCGATTACGTGAGGCTTGAGACTCATGACGGCGAAGAGTTCGTGTACATTCTCGACAGGGTTACGGATATAATCATTGTTGGGGGATTCAACGTTTACCCGCAGGAAGTCGAGAAGGTTTTGGCGGAACACCCAGCTGTGCGTCAGGCTGTTGTTGTGGGAATGCCTCACGAAATCAACGGTCAGATTCCGAAGGCGTATATTATGCTTGAGGACGGAGCGAAGATTGACGAGCGCGAGATCATAAAGTACTCGAAGGAACATCTTGCACACTTCAAGGTTCCGAGAAGAGTCGAATTTGTTACGGAGTTCCCGCTTTCAGGGACGGGGAAAATCTTGCGGAGAGTCCTAAGAGACAGGGCAGCAGGAAAGTAACAGGAAAGTTTACGGCGGTTAGTGCTTGAGGGTGCTGGCCGCTTTTTGTGCGTATGAGAGGATTACGGGCGGGATATAAGAGTCTGCAAAGTTTTCTGTGTATAGGCACAATTTGTTTTAGTTTTTATAACAACCGTTTTTCCAGCATATAATCTTAGGGCTTTATGCTGAATGTCATTGAGGCGTTATTGTTCCTCACTGTGAGGATATTTACATCTTTCGAGAAAATGAATGTAGCCTCATCGGTGCAGGAATAATTATTATCTTCCCTTGTCTTGTCGCCTGAGAATGCCAT
>JAFSLR010000014.1 GCA_017448375.1 Synergistaceae bacterium
CAATTTTTGCGCCAAATGACACCCAACACGGGAAATTATGACGTTGAGATTTTCGGCCATGCTTTAAGCGCGGTACTTTCTGACGTGAGAAAGATTACGGGCAAAAAGGCTGTGTACCTGACTCACTCTCAGGGCGGGCGAGTCGGATGGGCTACAGATACGGAGAATATTGCGGCGATTGTTGCGATTGAGCCGGGATTCGCGCCTGAAGTCGGAAGCGATAACTACAAGAAATTTGTTGCTGCAAAAATTCCGATGATATTCTATTTCGGCGACTACATCGAAAACGGCCCGAATGACATCAAGAGTACTGCTTTCTGGAAGAGCGTGCTTGAACAGTGCCGTGATTTTGCCAAACATTACAACGCTGACGGAGGAGACGCAACAGTGATATATCTTCCTGACGAGGGCATTACGGGAAACAGTCATTTCATGTTTCAAGAGCTGAATAACGATAAGATAGCCGAACACATAGAGTCTTGGCTCAAATCAAGGGGGTTATAGTTATGTTGAAAAAAATATTTGCGCTTTCATTGGTTATTGTGATTGCATTGTCGGGCATTTCGTCAGCAGAAATTCTCGCCGGGCCTGGAATAGCCGTAGCAAACACCAAAGACGGAAAGATTCAGGGCTACATACGCAACGGGATTTTCACGTATCACGGAGTCCCTTACGCGGACGCAGAACTCTTCATGCCTCCGACAAAGTTATCATCATGGGACGGCGTGAGAATGGCTGTAACTTACGGCGCACAATCACCGCAGGACACATCACGCGCAGGGGACATGTTCCCGAATCATTGGTACTGGCCACACTGGGAACCCCGAAACTACCAGCAGGACAACAACTGTCTCAATCTCAACATCTGGACACCGGCACTTGATGACGCAAAACGCCCGGTAATGATATGGCTTCACGGCGGGGGATTCATGGCCGGAGCATCGGCGGTTGAGGACGCTTACGACGGCGAGAATTTAGCACGGACGGGAAATGTTGTAGTCGTTTCGGTCAACCATAGGCTTAACGTTCTGGGCTTCCTTGACTTGTCGGCATACGGCGAAGAGTACAAATACTCCGGCAATCTCGGAATGCTCGACATTGTGGCGGCTCTTGAATGGGTGAAGGAAAATATTTCGGCGTTCGGGGGAAATCCCGATAACGTTACATTGTTCGGGCAGTCAGGAGGCGGCGCGAAAATCTTAACCCTAATGGCAATGCCTAAAGCAGCAGGACTCTTCCACAAAGTAATCGAACAAAGCGGAGCTGTTGACCTAATGGGGATAACTCTTCCGAGACAGGACGCAACACGGAGAATCGCTGAGCTTACATTGTCGAACTTGGGAGTCTCTGATGTTAAGGAGCTGAAGAATATTCCTTACGAGAAACTAAATGACGCGGCAAATAAGGCAATGAGGCAGGCAATTTCTGAAGGCTGCAAATATTTCTCATGGTCTCCAGTTGCTGACGGTGAATGTGTTACGGGCGATCCTGTAGCGGGCGGATTCACCGAGTACTCAAAGAATATTCCCATGATGGCCGGGAGCGTCCTCAATGAATGGGTAACGATGCCGTTGCTTTCGGACATGGCACGGACTCAGAGCGACAACAAAAATTACTGGACAGCCGAGCAAGTCAAAGCCAAACTTGCAGAGAAATACGGCGACAAAGCAGAGGCCATTACATCGGCATTCCTCAAGGCATATCCAAACAAGAAACCCGCAGACGCACTTTATGTTGACACGCGGATAAGGTCTGGGGCATTGAAGACTCTCAACGCGAAATCATCACAGAAAGGCGCACCCGTTTATGCGTATGTGTTCACGTGGGAGACTCCGATAATGGGAGGATTTGCGATGTCGTATCACTGCTCGGAACTTCCGTTTGTCTTCAACAACATAGCAATTACCGAAATGGCTACGGGAGGCGGCGAAAAGGCTCAGGCACTTGCGGACAAAATGAGCGGAGCATGGGTAGAGTTTGCGAGAACGGGCAATCCGGGCTGGGAGGCGTATACGACTCAGAACGGAGCAACGATGATTTTTGATGATGAGTCCGCGCTAAGGTATCATCATGATGATGAGTTAATGAAACTTTTGACGGAATAACATAAATTCTTCCTGCCTCAAATTGTCGGGGCAGGGAGTTTTTTTACGGAGGCAATGATGAATCTATTATGCGTATTAATGCCTGCTATTATGTTAGGGCTTGCGGGGTGTTCGAGCGGAGGAGCTGAAACTATGAGAGCTGAGAGAGTTACGGAGGCTACGAAAATTGCTGACGTTGTGAATAATCCTGCGTTCGGTGATTACGGACGA
This sequence comes from Synergistaceae bacterium, assembly GCA_017448375.1. Classification (GTDB taxonomy): domain Bacteria; phylum Synergistota; class Synergistia; order Synergistales; family Aminobacteriaceae; genus JAFUXM01. The sequence goes on from JAFSLR010000014.1 coordinate 2,316, forward strand.
ATGATTTTCCCGCTCAACGAATACTATTACAGCGGTGATACATTAGGCACTCTGCGTTTGACGTGGTACAGTTATATTAACCCTTCAAGAACTGTTGACGTGATAAATTACATGCTTGATGAAGTTCACGAAGGCCGAAAAATATTTTACCCGATATACCCCGATGATGATCCCCGCGCAAAGTCAACGGGATTATTCTTCTTCAGGGGCAATCGCGGCGCAAAGTTCGCAGTCTGCAACGCCGGAGGTGGATTTGTTTACGTTGGAGCGATTCATGACAGTTTCCCGCACGCACTGGAGCTTTCACGCAGGGGCTATAACGCATTCGCATTGATTTACCGCCCGGGATATGAGACGGCTTGCGAGGACTTAGCGAGGGCAATAGCATTCATTCACGACAACGCTGCGGAATTGGGAGTCGATGCTGAAGGCTATTCGCTCTGGGGAGGGAGTGCGGGCGCAAGAATGTCGGCGTGGCTTGGCGCATACGGTACGGAGTCTTTCGGCGAGAAATCATATCCTCGTCCTTCAGCCGTAATAATGCAGTACACGGGGCTTAATGATGTTACGGGCAACGAGCCTCCAACATATGCGTGTGTCGGAACGTCTGACAGAATAGCCTCGTACAGGTCAATGCGGTCATACGTTGACAGAATAAAGGCTAACGGCACTGACGCAATGATTGAGATTTTCACGGGACTTCCTCACGGTTTCGGATTGGGTGAGGGGACAATCGCTGAAGGCTGGCTGAACAATGCCGTTAAATTCTGGGAAAAACACCAGTGAGATTTACTGCGTTACGGCGTATTGTTTCCTCAAAATTATTTCACGTATGACATTCATTCCTTCGCGAACTAAATCATAATCGGCTTGACTCCCCATATGCCCGACTCTGAAAACTTTTCCCGCTAATTTTCCGTAATTCCCTCCGACAGCGAGTCCCTTAGCCCTTAATGCCCCGTCAAATTCCGGCCATGAAAATTTTTCCGGCACGTAGAAGGCTGTAACGGTCGGCGAGCAAATATCCTCACTCTTAGGGAAGAGCTTTAACCCTATTTCACGCCCAATATCACGGCATAACTTCGCG
>JAFSLR010000168.1 GCA_017448375.1 Synergistaceae bacterium
AATTACTGCGTTGGAATTAAATATTGCGGTAGTCGATGATACGTTGTCAGATGTATTAAGACTGAAAAGTTTTATCCGTAACTGGGCATACGGCAGTGTTCATGAACTAAGCGTAATACAGTCTTACACGAGCGGAGAAGAAATGCTGAAGGACTTTTCACCTAAAGTGTTTCATATCGTATTCATGGACATAATAATGGGGGACATGAACGGCGTAGAGACTGCCCGGTAATTAAGGCTGGAAGACACAGAGCTTTTGATAGTGTTCATGACAACATCGGGTGAATATGCGTTGAGAGCTTTTCCTGTTCACCCGTTCGATTATGTTCTGAAGCCCTATACCCAAAAAGAAGTTGGGAAAGTTCTTGACGAGGCAGTCCGGGTACTGACAGCTACAGATCCAACAGTAACTATAAAAGTCCCTCACTCACAGTACGAAATTCCGATGCGTTTAATAAGTTCGGTGGTCTCAAATAGGGAGCATACAGTCGAGATAAATTTAACAGACGGCAAATGTATACGAAGCATAATGACTTTCAGGGAAATCGAAAAACTCTTTGCTGAAGATTCGCGCTTCCTGTTATGTAATCGTGGAATAATAGTGAATATGTCCCAAATATCGGCGCAGGAGAAGGGAGTGTTTGTGATGAAGGACGGTACACGTTACCCGATTCGAGTAAACGGGCAGTCAAAAGTAACAGAGGCTTTTTCCCAATATCTCATAAGTAACATGAGGGCAGGGAAATTACGAGGGAGTAAAAAATGAAAACATTTATGCGTTACGTACTCGAATTAGCGATAATAATTCCTGATGCAGTATTCATATATTTACCGCTGATTGAGGATTTGCGCTGGAAAAGCTGGATAACTTGCAGCATTTCAGGGGTGTTGCTTTCTGTCTTTGTTATTTGGGCAGCATGGGTAAGTGCAGTTAATTTACTGCCAGTGATTCCTGTTCTTATTGTGAGCGTAACATTCCTGTTCTTAGTTTTCTTCTTTTCGGTCAATATAACTTTAGGGCGAAAGCTATTCTGTTTCTTCACATCAATAATGTTAGGAGCGTTTTGTCTGTTGTACTCTATAGTGCTGATGGCAGGCTTCGAGGCTGTAAATGACCTCTGGGAATCAACACGTCTCTTAACTATTGAATCTTGTTTAGTATCGCTTGGGTTATCAGCCTTGATAGGACTTGCTTTCTTCAAGATTTTGACGAGAGATTTGCGCATGCTGTTGCAGGAAGAACGCATTAACGGAATGTGGGATTTCCTTTTTCTGATACCGTTTATGGCACTTCTTTTAATAGCATGGATGACACCGGATTATCCTAAATATTTGCTTGTTGGGCGTTACAGAATAATAGCACTTGTTGTTTTGCCATTAGTTCCATTGACAGTTCTGTTAATTTATTATCTGCTGTGGTGGATAGCGGCGAAAATTTCCGAGAGCGCGAGGCTTCAGCAGGAAAGCACAATGCTTCAGATGGAGAGCAAACGTTACGAGGAACTTCGGAACTATATGGAGGAGACAAGCGCATTACGTCATGATTTCCGTCAGCATATTTTGGTGATAATCCAGTTATCAGACGCAGGAAAATTAAGCGAGCTTCAGGAATATTTATCCCAATTCCACGATATAGCGGGCAAAAGTTACAATGGATATTGCGACAATGTAGCTGTAGAGGCAATAGCTTCATACTACACGGCGTTCGCGGAGAGTCAGTACACGAGTATTGACTGGGATTTGAGCTTGCCGAAAAACCTCCCTATGAAAGAATCAGAATACTGTGTAATACTCGGCAACCTGCTTGAAAATTCATTAAGAGCCGTGAAAAATCTCCCGAATGAACAGCGTTATGTAAATGTGATTTCATCATTGCTTTCAGACTCGATAATAGGCATTTCCATAGATAACCCGTTTAGCGGAAAAATTAAATTCAAGAGAAACGGCTTGCCTCATTCTGACCGGGAGGGACACGGAATAGGTCTTGTTTCAGTAATGAATACGGTAAAGCATTATGACGGTACAATGAAAGTTACAGCGGAGAAGAATATATTTTCCGTTGATATTGTCCTTCACTGCAACATGTGAAAATTAGAATCTGCGCGAAAATAAAAATTTCTGCGCAAATGTTGGCGTAAATATCTGTAAAGGTGCTTGAGCCTTTGTCATAATCTCTACCATAAAAAATTCAACAGGAGGGTTTCATTATAAAACGTTTAATTACAACATTGGCGGTACTGTTCTTGATTTCAGCTCCTGCGTTCGCGCTCAGTGATGAACAGTATCTCGAACTGAAGAAATTTCCGGGATTTGCAGCAGCTGAACAGAAATTGACCAAAGCGTACAATGAAGCTGAGAAAGTCATGGACAAATCAGAGTTCGAGGCTCTCAGGGAATCTCAGCGAGATTGGATTGCAGGACAGCGCGATATACGTGCAGAAACTTTCATTCGGGACAACTATTCAATAGCTGATGCGTATACCAGAGTTACGCTTGAGAGGGCAGAAAGCATACTCACAAGGATTCGGACAATCCAAAATCGTGTTGTTGATGATGCGGGTATTGATGACATTGTCGGCGAATATGCTTACAGTGAAAGAGATTTATACATGCGTCTGTCTCTGATGATCCGAGATGAATCGTTGTTTGAGGTGTCATTCGCAGGCAGGGGCAGCAGAATGGTAATGTACGGTTATCTCAAGCCGGGCGATAAGACTGCTACTTTCAATGAT
>JAFSLR010000015.1 GCA_017448375.1 Synergistaceae bacterium
GACTCCGATGATTTTCGCGTCTCTTGCTGTTGCTCTCGCGTTAAAGGGCGGCTTCTTCAACATAGGCGTGTCGGGTCAAATGTTATTCGCGGGATTCTGCGCTCACATGGCCGCTATGATTCTCCCGTCAAAAATTGCTGTCGTCATTGTGGGATTCATTGCGGGCGCGTTGATAGGCGCGTTAATAGGCTGGCTGAAATACCGCTTCAACGTCAACGAGGTAGTAAGCTCCATAATGATGAACTCAATCTTGATGTATCTGATAACGTTTTACATCAACACGTTCTACATTAATCCCGTCTCAAGACAGAGCAAATCAATCATAAGCGCGGCGAGATTGACTCTTTCGGGATTCAGATGGGAAGGCTTGAAGATTGACATTGCGCTTGCGTTTCCTCTTGCGGTTGTAACGGCGTTGTTCCTTCACTGGTTCATTGAGCGCACGACATACGGCTACGAGATAAAAGCGTCAGGACTTTCACCGAACGCGGCATATTACGCTGGAATGAACGTAAACAGGACTGCACTAATGACTATGACTCTTTCGGGAGCGTTGGCGGGACTCGCAGGTGTGTCGTATTACTGCGGGTATCTTGCTGCGATTCAGCCCGGCGTGACTCCGTCAATGGGATTCGATGCTATAGCGGTCTCACTTTTGGGCGGCAATAATCCTTTGGGCTGTGTGCTTGCGTCATTCCTGATAACGGTAATCTCAAAAGGAACTGTGTATATGAGTTCGCGCCAAAATATTGATATGGAAATAGCGAGCCTCATAACGGCGTTCATATTGACATTTGCGGCGTGTTCGTCATTCTTGGGAAGGAGGCGGAAATAATGCTTGACATGATAATAATTGACGGCCTGAGCTTTTCGCTTCCGTTATTCATAATGGCGATCGGAGGAATATACAGCGAGAAGAGCGGAATAACGAACCTTGCGCTTGAGGGCTTTCAAGGATTCGGGGCGTTCACGGGTGCATTTGTTACGGTGTATTTGTACGGGATATTCGGAGCTGAGTCGAACGTTCCGTATTATGTCGGGTTTGTGTGCGCTGTGATAGGCGGGGGAATTTTCGCGCTCATTCATGCGTTACTGTGCGTGAAGTTCAAGGCTGACCAGGTAATAAGCGGAGTTGTGATGAATATACTTGCGATGGCGTTGACGAGTTTTTTGACGAAGAGAATAAACGAGTCATTCTTCGGGAACAACGCAAACAAATTCATGCTGAGTGCAAGCTCAAGGATAACGATTCCCGTATTGAGCGAAATACCCGTAATCGGCGCAATATTCCGTGATGTATACCCGTTCGAGATAATGATACTGGTTATAGCGGTGCTTATGTGGTACGTGATGTACAGGACGGTTTACGGAATGAGGCTGCGCGCCTGCGGGGATAATCCGCACTCAGCTGATGCCGCCGGAATTAACGTGTATGCTGTGAGGACAGTTGCGGTATTCATATCGGGGTGCTTGTCTGGGATTGCGGGAATGAGTTTCGCATATTCTGTGTCTGCAAATTTCTCGCCTGATATATATTTGGGTTACGGATATTTGTCGATAGCGGCGTTGATTTTCGGGAACTGGTCAATATTGCCTTCACTTTTTGCGTGCTTGATGTTTGGATTTGCGCGGAGTGCGGGAAGTGCGGTGATAAATCAGCTGGGATTGCCTTCAAGCTATAATGACTTAGTGAGGATTCTTCCGTATGTGCTTACGCTGTTGCTGCTGGTGTTTTTCGGGAAGAGCAACAGAAGTCCGCGAGCGTTGGGACAAATTTACGACAAAGGACAACGGTAAAAATTTCCGGCCTCCTGAAAGTTCGGGGGGCTTTATTTTTTGCGCAGGAAAGGGAGCTATATTTCACTGAAAGCGTGAGATTTACAGAAATTTTCTGCGAATATATAATTACCTTCAGCTTGAAAACAAGTTCAGCTAAATATTGATAGGAGGTATCAATCTACATGACATCAAAGAAGTTTTACACAGCTATCTTCGTGGCAGCATTAGCGTTTGCAGTGTTCGCTGTCGGCGGCTGCGGCGGTAGCGGAGGCTCTGACGTTACGATTCCCGAAACGGAAACAACGAACCCCGAATCGAACCCCGAATCAGAGACTCCCGAAGTAACCCAAATCCCTGCTATGACCAACATTTTCGGCTCGGAAGAATTTACGGTAGTTATGCAGGACCTCGAAGCGGAACTGTCTGCGGACAATCTCACAGTCCCCAATATTCATTTCATCACGATATTGTCGGGCGAAGTTATCCTTGATGACAGTATCGAATCTTCATCAGCAAAAGGTTCACCCGTAAAAGGCAGCGCGCTCTCTCAGGACGAAATCCAGAAACTCGCGGACGCTCTGAAAAAGCCTTACGAGAGCGGAGACGTTATTGCGCTTTTCTGGCCGTCAAATGTAACGGTGAATGATCTTTGCATCGCGCTCGGTGAACAGCCCGCTTTGGTTGACCTAAGCGAAGTAATATCGCAGGACAAGGAGAATCAGCCGGATTCTGAGGACTTGTACCCCGAAATCTACGCAATGTCCAAGCGTTACAACGGCAGCTCAGCTCATACTTTCTCGTACATTGTGCCCGGGAACGTAAAGATCATGACAGAGGTCCTCGTGGAAATGTTCTCAGAGGATTTACAGGCTGCTTCTTCGGACGTTGAAGTGAGTGCTTCTGAAACTTCTTCCGACAACGAGATCGAATACTTCAACGAAAAATTCGAGGGATTGAGACGGGATTACGTATTCCAGTCTCGAAGGTACGCAGATTTCATAAGGTGGGCAGCACATATCGACAAGGATATGGAAGAACAGAAAGCGGAGGCCTCATCGGTATTCAAATCAGCGGCGGCTTCAACAAATCTTTTTGACTACAGCGCACAGAAAATATCGGTTAATTTTGATGAGGCTAGTACAGTTAACTGGTGGGGAACCA
>JAFSLR010000016.1 GCA_017448375.1 Synergistaceae bacterium
CTCCATCAACTAAAATCTTCTTCAACCTGAAAAAATGATGAGTAATTTTTATAAAAACAACTTACTATATCCACAGCCCCCACCCGATTTGTAACGTCAGCAGGCATTATCATAATAGCATGAGGCCAAACCAAAGACCTCAACTCCAATGTGTAACTTTATACCAGTTCTTTTTTCCCCTGTCATATCCTTTTACTTCTCTGTCGTATCTGTATTCTGTATTCTGCGATCCATTATTCACATGTTCAGCCTCTACCAATTTACATAATACCCTATCTAGCAGGCTAACCCTTTTTTCATCTGGTTTTGATTATATTTTATAATGATAATGTACATGGGAAAGTCATAAGAGATTGCCTGCCATGTGTAATCTTCTTTCAACAAATGCAACATGGCACAGAAAATATCATATAGGCTATATTTACTTGGATGCGTTCTACTGAATCTGTCCAATAATTGTGTATGGCTGAAGAAAAATTAATCAAAACAAATATGTCGCTTGTTTATGTGGCTTCTTATCTTTTGACAACACTATCTAGCGCAAGCCTTTTGATTATGTTGCTGTACTCAAATAACAATATAATCCTGTCTTGTGTTGCTAATATCCTGTTCACCGACACCGCAGACATATTAAGCGTAAGCATCGTGTTGGGCCATTTCATTTTCGGCCTTCTTTCTGTATAAATATTCCCCCTTATGCTTCTTCAACACAAGGGGGAAAAATTTTAACGCACAGCAGCAGCGTTCACCGTAATATTCTGAGGCTCAGTACGCACAATCCTGAATGAATCCTCCGAAAGTATTTCTGTTCTCAATGGTAGCGTTACAGGTGTCATAAATATATTCGTCATATCTGCATACACTTTAAGCCCGGCAGTCTCAGGCTCTAACCTCCCAATCAATGACGGCTTACCCTCAACCGTAACCGTAACCCTTGATGGGCTGCACTGCCAGTTACCCGGCTTATCTGTTCCCCGAAGCTCAACAGGAATATTACGTATCATCTTCTCCGCTCTCATCTCACTGAGATGTATACTCACCCTCACAGATGGCGCATTAACCAGCGATACTCCTTCCTGTTCAGGCTGCCTCAATGGTGAGACCATTACGCTGTCTTTGTTCATTGACGATATTTCTATAATCTCCGTGTCAACAGCCTCAACCTTCGCAAGATCTTCCGATTTCCCTTCTATCTGAACTTCTGAAGGATCGGTAACGATCGTGTTGACCTCGTAATCATCATCAGGTTTTCCCGCTAACCTCGCTATAACTGGGACTCGCTTTCGAGGAAGTCCCCTCACTATATACCCGCTGAACCTCACCTGCTCCGGCTCAATAGTTACATTCCCGTCAAAGGCTTCTGACTGCGAGAACTTCACAGGCAGCATTAAGACTCTTCCCGCTTGAAGCTCATCAACTGTCGGGGTAATCCTCACTCCGCCGACTTTCGCAAGATCATCTTCAGCTCCCTTAACGCCGACTTCCTTCGGGATAATCTCTACTCCGTCTATGTAATGTCCCTCTGGAATGTTCTGCGGCAATACAACTTCAACATTCATCAGGCGCGTAACCTGCCTCACTATGTCAAGTGTCGTCTGTGAAGGAAAGCATGAAACAAACGTAAGGTTTAACGGTATTTCAACATTAATGTTTACGGTGTACTTTTTTCCGGGCAATAAGTTTCTCGCGTCAACATACGCACGCACACTATTGTAGTCAAGTTTCAGCATTTCTTCTTCAGGGCCTCGAAGCTCAACATCAACTTCCGATAACTGCTGGCGGAGTATTGACTGCGAATCGAGCCCGCGATATTCAAGGGGACACGTAAACTTCAGGTTGATATACGCGCTTTCTTCAAGACCCGTAACATACATCCACATTAAGACAGCCGTTATTATTGAGATTAGCCACAATGCCCAAGGAGATGTTAATGTTTCGTTGAGGTCAAAATTCTTCAGCTTCATTTCACAAGCCCCCCTGTATCGTGCTCAATTTCCTTCACCCAGAATATATTTGACATCGCCTTTGCAAATGCCTTCCAGCCCGTCAAAATCTGTTCGCCCGCAAAATAATGTTTAAGCAGTCTCTCAACCTGAAAATCTTTGATGTTCTTCGAGAGTTTTCCCTTCACAGCAAGCGAAATGTCTCCGCGTTCCTCAGATACAATTATCACAATCGCGTCTGATACCTCAGAAATTCCGAGTGCAGCACGATGTCTAGTCCCGTACCATCTTGAAATCTCCGGCGCATCAGCAAGCGGAAGATAGCAACCCCCCGCAATAAGCCTGTACTTGTCGAGAATCACTGCACCGTCATGAAGCGGATTATCCTTCCAGAATATCGAGATGATTAATTCCTGCGTGATTTTCGCGTTTAAGGGAATCGCTGTGTCGGTGTAATCTCCAAGTTCTGTATCCTGCTGAAACACTAATAACGCCCCTATCTTGTGCGCTTTAAGGTAACTCAATGCACCCGTGATTTGATTCACTCTCACTTCTGCTTCGTCTGATGACATTTTTCGCTTCTTGTAGATTTGTCCCTTTCCGAGTTCCTCAAGCATTTTACGCAGTTCGGGCTGAAACACTATCGGGATTGCCAGACTCAATGCCAGTAATGTCGACTGCAAAAACCACGTCAGCAATCGAAAACGCAGAAATACCGCAACCCCCAGTAACATAACGAGTATCAATACACCCTTTATGAGACGGACAGCACGAGTCCCAACAAGAACTACAAGTATTCGGTATATGAGAAATGATACGATTGCTACGTCTATAAGGCTGCGGAAGTTTACGAGATTAACGAGATTCGCAAACATTTACACAACCAGCCTTACAACTCCGCGATAAACTAATCCCCTTGTGCCGTCAATCGAAACTACATCATCGTCCATAAGAGTCGAAAATGCGTCCGCAACTCCGACAATGCACGGAAGGTTGTAATCCATAGCAAGCGAATTGCCTTCCGAGAACAATAAACCGCTCTCAAAGAGAACTGCCCCGACTTTCGGGAGAACTGGCCGGTATTCCTCGCTAAGCTGGCGGACAACAAGAATGCAGCCCGGCGTAACCTTGTCGATTGCCTCTTGGGGAGTTCGTGCAATGCAGACCTTGCCGGAAGCGTTCTTGTGTGATAACGGCGTTCCCGATAAAAGTATCGTGCCTGTTGTGAGGACTTCAACGACGTTTGTTGAACCAGGACGGCCTACGGGGACTCCTGCTGTTATGACGACTAACTCGCCTTCGGGCAAAAGTTTTTCCCTTACGCATGTTGTTACGGCCTCGCGCGCTGCAACGTTAATGTCCGACATCTCGGAGAGCCTCACGGGGTGAACTCCCCACCATAGAGCCATCTCCCTCCAAGTTTGCTGTGAAGGTGTGAGTCCCAATATCGGGCATTCTGGGCGGTGCTTGCTGATCATCTTTGCGGTGAGTCCTGAACGTGAAAGGGAGATTATAGCGGGAGCGTTTATTTGTTTTGCGATTAGGACGGCTGCACCTGATACTGCGTCAGGAACGGGGATTCCTTCGAGTTCTAACGGGTTCTGTTCATTGTTCTTGTGATTTCCCCAAATCTGAAGCTCCTTCTCTGCCCTGTCAACAATCTTCCTCATTGTAGCGACTGCCTGAACGGGGTAATTTCCCGAAGCTGTTTCGCCCGATAACATTACCGCGTCTGTTCCGTCAAGTACGGCGTTTGAAACGTCAGAGGCTTCTGCGCGAGTCGGACGGGGATTCCGTATCATCGAGTCGAGCATTTGAGTCGCAACAATAACAGCCTTACCCCTTACACGGCACATCTCAATGATTCTCTTCTGGACTAACGGAACGTCCTCCGTAGCAATTTCGACTCCCAAGTCTCCGCGTGCTACCATTACGCCGTCAACAACGTCAACAATATCCGCAAAGTTATCGACAGCCTGACGGGTTTCGATTTTCGCGAGAATCTTCATTCCTGAGCCGTATTCCTGAATGAGTCGGCGTACTTCCACGATGTCGGAGCGTGTTTTGACGAACGAGACCGCTAAATACTCCATTCCGTGCTGAATGCCCCATGCAATGTCCTGCTTGTCTTTCTCGCTGAGTGCTGGAAGTGTTATGTCAGCTCCGGGAAGATTGATTCCCTTTGTGTTACGCAGAGGGCCGCCTACGATAACTTTGCAGGTAACATCATCGCCTTCTACCTTTTCGACTTCGAGATTCAACGCGCCGTCATCAATGTAGATATTCTGACCGGGCTTGACTTCCTGAGCTAAGAGCTTGTAGTTCACCCAGAATTTTTCGGGTGTTCCCTCGAACGACTCATCGCATGAAGAGATTACGACTTTTGCGCCCTGTACGAGCTGAATTTCGCCGTTCTGCATATGTCCTGTGCGAATCTCAGGGCCTTTCGTGTCGAGGAGTGCTGCTATAGGTTTCTTCACTGCGCGTTCGACTCTGCGTATGAGCTTGAGTTTCTTTTCGTGGCCGTCATAATCTCCGTGTGAGAAGTTGAGACGGGCTACATTCATTCCGGCTTCGGCCATTGCCTTTAGGGTTTCGTAGTTGTCGCTAGCCGGGCCGATTGTGCATACGATTTTCACGAACATGGTTTAAGTTTCCTCCCTCTTGAATTTTCTGCAATGACTGAATTATACAGTCTGTGAGATATTAACGTGCAAAAAAAATCCTCCCCCTAAAAAATTAGGAGAAGGATTCAATCTCAAAAATTACGCCGTAAAACCTCCGCTGCCACCGCAAATACTGAAACTGTCAGCAGGAAATACCCCCGATAACGCAGAAGCCAGTTTCTCAGAGTCAGCCGCCAATCCGAGATATATACGGCATACGTCATTATCCCTCTTAACCTCAAGTATGACTCTCTCCTTCCCCCTGCATGAGTTCAAAGCACGCGCAAAATTCTTGTCGTTCGGAATATCGCCCGTTATTGAGAGCGTCAAATATTTCTGCCCGCGTTCGTCAAGCTCATCTGACATTATGATTTTGTCCGGCAATAACTGCCCCCTGTCATCAAGTCTCCCTTCAACAACAAACGCCGTGCCCTGTGTAATTTTCTCTTTGAGTTCCTGCCACGTTGACGGGAAAAACACAACATCAATATTCGCTTCGTTGTCCTCAAACTGTACTATGCACATTGTGTCGCCCTTCTTGGTTTTCTTGGGTGAAAGCGTTACGGCGATTCCTCCGGCGCAGGGCTTAACGGTGGTGCTTTTCCAGTCTTTGATGTCGGAGATTTTGCAGTTCGTGAAGGCCGAAAACTTTTCCTGATACGACTCGTAAGGGTGCCCAGACATGTAAAGCCCCGTAACCTGTTTCTCGTAATCAAGCCTCGTATGTTCGTCAAATTCGGGCACTTCGGGAATTTCGGGTTCTGCTGTAACAGCCTCGTCTTTAACGTCATCATCTCCGGCCATGTCGAAAAGTCCGAGCTGATTTGTTTTCTTGACGGAGTTCACGTTCTGTATTGCCTCAAGTAATTTTGGGAGTGCGTTCAAAAGCATTGCGCGGTTATTGTTGATTCCGTCAAAAGCTCCGGCCTTTATGAGATTCTCAAACACTGTCTTGTTCATCAGACTCATATCCACGCGCTTCATGAAGTCCCACAAAGATACAAACTTCCCGTCCTTGTCGCGCCGTGATAATATCATCTCAATCGTGTTATGTCCCATTCTCGCAACAGCACCAAGCCCGAAACGTATCACTTTCCCGTCAGCCGTAAAATTCTCCCTTGAAGTGTTAATGTCAGGCGGCAATACCTGAATCCCGCTGTGCCTCACTTCAAGCACGTAATGTCCGAGAACTTCGCGCTTTGCTTTCATCTGGCTCGTGAGATATGCGGCCATGAACTCTGAGGGGTAATTCGCTTTGAGCCACGCCGTATCGTATGAGATTAGAGCATATGCAGCACTGTGGGACTTGTTGAAGCCGTAGCCCGCAAACTTTTCTATGTTGTCGAAAATTGCTGACGCTGTCTTGGGGTCAATATTCTTCTCCTTTGCGCCCGAAAGAAATTTATCGCGCTGTTTCTGCATTTCCTCGACTTTCTTTTTTCCCATTGCACGCCGTAAAAGGTCAGCTTCTCCCAATGTGTAACCTGCAAGGACTGAGGCGCATTGCATTACCTGCTCTTGATAGAGGATAACGCCGTAAGTTTCCTTCAGGGTGTTTTCAAGCAAGGGATGAGGGTAAACGGGCATGGCTCTTCCGTGCTTGCAGTTAATGTACTGGTCAACCATTCCTGACTCTAAAGGGCCGGGACGGTACATAGCGAGTGCCGCAACTAAATCCTCAAAGCAGTCAATCTTAAGCTTGCGTAACATTGCGCGTATACCGTCCGATTCAAGCTGAAACACTCCCATAGTATCAGCTTCCTGCAAAATCTTGAACGCAGCAGCATCATTCACTTCATCATTTACCTTATTCATATCGGGAACGGGCTTTTTGTTGGCTTTAATGTTGGCTAATGCTTCCTCGATTATTGAGAGCGTAGAGAGTCCGAGAAAATCCATTTTAACGAGTCCGAGTTTCTCTACAGGTTCCATTGTGAATTGTGTTACAACCTGACTCGTTGTGCCTTCACCGAGCCTTTTAACGGGTACAATGTCAGTTATAGGCACTGGCGCAATCACTACACCTGCTGCGTGCTGTGAAGTGTGGCGTGCTAATCCCTCGATATTTTTTGCCTTGTCGATAATGTTATGTTTCACAATATCCGACTCATATTCGGCTTTAAGCTCTGGGGTGTCTTCGATTGCCTGAGTGAGACTCTTGCACATGGCCGGAATGAGTTTCGCTGTCTTGTCCATCAACGAATAATCAACGCCCAATGCGCGCCCTACGTCCTTTACGGATTGTCTTCCCTTCATGCGCCCGAAAGTTATAATCTGTGCAACGTGATCGCTTCCGTAACGGTCTGAAATGTAGCGCAGTAATTCATCTCTTCCCTTGTCTGAAACATCGGTATCAATATCGGGCATTGAGATACGCTCAGGGTTGAGGAAACGCTCAAATAGGAGGCTGTATTTCAAGGGGTCAAGCTCGGTGATTCTGAGAGACCACGCAACGAGGCTTCCTGCTGCCGAACCTCGACCCGGTCCGATGGGAATGTTACGAGATTTGGCAGCCTGAATAATTCCCGAAACAATGAGGAAGTAATCAGAGAATCCCATTTGAGTTATAACACCCAATTCGTATTCGAGGCGTTTTGCGTAATCCTCCGGGATCTCTGTGCCTCTTGCTTCAAAACGTGCCTTGAGACCTTCACGGGCTTTAATCCGCAAGTCATCATCAGCCGTCATTCCCTCTTTAATGTCGAGATGTGGAAGAAGATATTTCTTGTGTTCGGGGATAAGTGTTACGTTACAGCGTTCAGCAATAGCTACTGTGTTAGTGAGTGCGTCAGGAACTTCATCACCGAATTTTGCGTACATCTCATCGGGTGTCATGAGGTAGAACTCGTTGCGGTCAAATCCGAATGCGTCATCATTCTTAGCGTCGGCGTGGGTGTTAATCCGTAACAAAATCTTGTGCCAGTCGTAATCCTCACGGTTAAGGTAATGAGAGTCGCAGGTTGCAATTAACGGAATGCCAGTAGAGCGTGAAATCTCAATCAATGCTTTGTTGACTTTGTCTTGTTCCTGCAAACTGTTGGGCATAATCTCAAGGAAAAAATTATTGTCACCCATAACATTACGGTAATATTCTGCGAGTTCTTTTGCCCCGTCAATATCATCGGCGAGAATCTTCTGCGGGATTTCTCCTGCGAGACATGCAGAGCTTGCGATTATTCCTTCGTGGTATTCCTCCAAGAGTTTGTGTTCGATTCGGGGTTTGTACCAGAAGCCTTGAGTGTTAGCGATTGAGATTAACTTCATGAGGTTGTGCCAGCCCGTATCATTTTCGGCAAGGAGTATTAAGTGATTGGCGCGTTTGGTGTCCCTTGAGGATATTCCCTGCGGGGCAACGTAGGTCTCACAGCCCAGAATAGGCTTAACCCCGCGTGCCTTGCAGTTCTCGTAGAACTCTACAGCACCGTACATTACGCCGTGATCCGTCATTGCTACGGCTTTATTGTCCCAGCCTGAAACTTTTTCGGCGAGATTCTTTGTGCGTATTGCTCCGTCTAACAGGCTGTATTCCGTGTGAACATGAAGGTGTACAAAATCTTTGCTCATTTTTAGGCTGCTCCTTATTCGTCGTCATCTTCAGGTGATAAATCTTCGGTTGTCTCGTCCATTTCGGAATCGGATTCTTCTATGTCATTATGCTTCACTGAAATTATTTCGGGATTAAATCCCATTCCCCTCAAGTTTCGCAATAATTCCCCGAATGCTGAAGGCGTTTGCTTTGATGACTGCGAGTCCGAATCCGCCGGACTGGTCTGCGTAC
>JAFSLR010000169.1 GCA_017448375.1 Synergistaceae bacterium
CCGGGCTTTTGAGACGGGGACTCGCTGTCCTTAACGTTAAGGCCGATGATGACATTCTGAGAGTCATTTCTGAGTTCGCAAACGGCGACGCACGGTCAGCACTCTCACTTCTCGAAATGGCCGCAATAAATTCTGACGATGGGAAAATTACCGCCGACATCATAGAGCAATGCACATCACGGAAATCATTGCTTTACGACAAAAACGGCGAGGAACATTACAACCTAATATCAGCCCTCCACAAGTCAATGAGAAATTCTGACCCGGACGCTGCTGTTTACTGGCTAGCACGAATGCTTGAGGCCGGAGAAGACCCCCTATACATTGCACGGCGCGTTGTGAGATTTGCGTCTGAGGATGTCGGACTCGCTGAGCCTTCCGCGCTTAACATGGCCGTTGCTGCTTACCAGGCTTGCCACTTCATCGGAATGCCGGAATGTTCCGTTAATCTCGCTCAGGCCGTAATCCATATGTCAGTCGTCCCGAAGTCAAACGCTGTCGATGTCGCTTACCAGTCAGCAAAGAATGACGCATTAAACAGTATGGCCGAACCCGTACCCCTTCACCTTCGTAATGCCCCGACAAAGTTAATGCGCGAATTAGAGTACGGGAAAGGCTATCAGTACGCGCACGATTTTGACGGGCATATTACGGAGATGGAATGTCTGCCGGAAAATCTCAGAGGCCGCGAATATTATCACCCTTCAGAAATGGGAAGCGAGACGCATTACCGAAAACGCCTCGAAAACATAAAGAGCTGGAAATCATCACAGAAAAAGAAATCCCCCTCATCATAACGACAAGGGAGAAATTTCACTTCACGCTTCTTGCGGGTGCAGGCCGTCCGAATAAATATCCCTGCGCCAAATCACACCCGGCCTTCTTCAGGAACGCTAACTGCTCTTGAGTCTCAACACCTTTCGACAGTGCCGGGATTCCGAGCTTCCGGGCCATGTCGATAACCGCCGATATTATGATGTGCGCTCTGCTGTCGTCAACCGATCGTATCATGTCCATGTCGATTTTCAGGCCGTCAAGCGCAAAATCCTTCAGCACCTTCAACGATGAGTACCCCGAACCGAATGCGTCCATCCACACCTTGAAACCATGACGGCGCAAACGTTCCGACTCTCTCTTCATCGCGTCCATGTCAACAGCTATAAGGCTCTCGGTGATCTCAAATCTCAGCATGTCCTCTGGAATCTGATTCTTTGACACAGCGTCCTCAATCACCCTCACAACATCGGTCAGCTCAAAATCAAGCCTCGACAAGTTCAATGACACCGGCACCATTTCCCCGCCGTTATCTTTTCGCCGTTTCAATTCCTCGCATACCTTGCTTATGACGAACGAGTCCAGTTTGTGAATCAATCTCTGTTCCTCAAGCACGTAAAGGAAATTCGCAGGGGCTAAACGTCCGTATTTGGGGTCTTCCCAGCGCGTAAGAGCCTCAACAGACGCAGTCTTCCCCGTCTTAACGTCAACAACTGGCTGGAAGTATATTTGAATCTGTCCGTCTCTCATGGCCGACTCGAATGATGAGATTATATGTTCCTGAAGCTGAACTTTCTCGTCCATTCTCCCGTCATATGTCTGGGAGTTTGTTCCGTATTCGTGCTTTATAGAGTCGCACGCAATTTTAGCGCAGTCGCAGATGATACTTATCTCCATGTCCGGCGATTTTATTTCGTATATTCCGGCTTTCATCTCGACAATAACGCCGCGCCTCAAGTTGTTGATTCTTATTCCGAGACGGTGAATTTTGTCTTTGAGGTCTTCCTGTGCTGTTATAACGACAAAATGATCCTCGCTGAAACGTGCGCATAATCCTTTCGGGAATGTTTCCTGCAAAATTCGCGCAATAGATTTCAGCATTCGGTCTCCACCTGCGAATCCGTATGTCTCGTTGTAGGTGTGGAAGTTCCGTATGTTGATGTAGACGCAGCTGGGTTTTCCTCCGCGCTTGAAGAGATCGCGAATCATGTTGGGGGAGTTGAGACGGAATCCGCGCATGTTTGAGAGCCCGGTTAATTCGTCAATCACTGCTGCTTTAGGTTCGGGGAGACTCGTTTGCCCGGACAAATCCGTGAGCCTCTCGCGTATATCCATGTCGTGAAGGTAGACGTAAAAGACATCGCCTAATTCTTCATCATGCACGAAATGTCCCCAGTCTTCAATCTTCTTGATGTTTCCGTTCTTTGTGATTATTCGGTAAGTTACGTAGTCGAAGCCTCCGGTTGAAGCTATCTGCTTGCGTATGATGTTCTCTACCTCTTCTATGTCTTCGGGGTAAACGATTGTCGCGAAACTTCCGCCCGTAAACTTCATGAAGTCAGAAACCGACTCGCACTCAAATATTCGGGCTATCTCCTCGCTTGCAAAAATTATTTCTTCCGCTTCGTTGTTCTTGTAGACTATCATAGCTCCGGGCATGAATGCGGAAATTTTGCCGAGCGTCATGCAGTCATTCTCATTGTACATACTTAATAAAATTCCTCCGTGTGTGAAAATTTTTTTGCGGAATTACGTATCATTTATCGGCCATGAAAATTCATTCCCTGATTTTGAGACTCTCTGGAATGCACGAGGAAAGAATCTTTTTCAGCGCGTCCGATTTTATAGGCTTCGGGAGATAGTCATTAAATCCCATGCTGATATATTCTTCCCTGAGTCCCATTCCTGAGTTCGCCGTTAATGCTATGTATTTCGCAAGCCTTGAAGGGCCGTCAGTCTCATGCGCTCTGTTGAGAGTCTCGACTCCGTCCATCCCTGGCATTTTGTGGTCAAGAAATATTATGTCGTAGTGATTCGCCTTGATGAGTTCGAGTGCGTCCTCGCCAGATTCCGCCGTATCAACATGAGCCTTTGAGTCTTTGAGCATTCCTTTTGCGACAACGAGATTAACCGGCGTATCGTCAACCACAAGAATTTTCGCGTCAGGGCATGTGAACGGCCTCCTGTCTTCCTGCTGGACTCCCGCAATAATATCTCCTTCGCTCTTCAGCATCTCTTCATACTCAGCTATAGTCCCGCTGAACCCTTCATGCGCTAGCTGCTGTGTCAGTTCAACCGTGAACGTGCTCCCTTTACCGTATTCGCTCTCAGCCCTCACAGTGCCGCCCATCAACTCAACGAGATAACGCACAAGCGTCAATCCGAGTCCCGCACCCTGTATGCTTTGAGTCTCCTGCATGTTCACGCGCTCGAATGAGTGAAACAATTTCGGCAAATCTTCCTGCCTTATTCCGATTCCAGTATCCTTAACCGCAATTATGAGCTTGACCCTGTGATCTTTGAGGCCGCCGCGTATTGTGAGAGTTATTGAGCCTTTTCGGGTGTACTTTACGGCGTTGTCGATGAGATTCACTATTATTTGACGGATATGATCTTCATCACCGTATAAATGTTCGGGCAATGTCTTGTCAGCGTCAATTATCAGCTTCAATCCCTTTTCGTGAACCGCCTCAAAATTCCCTTCCTCAATATCTCTCAGCATCTGCCACAAATGATAATCAGCACGGTAAAGCTCCATTTTCCCAGACTCAATCTTTGAGATGTCGAGAATGTTGTTGATGATTGAAAGCAAATGATTTCCGGCTCTCCGAATGTCTAACGCTGACTGCCTTATTTCGGGGTCGCTGCTTTCCTTGAGAATCATTTCGTTCATTCCGAGTATGGCGTTCATTGGCGTGCGGATTTCGTGCGATGTGTTGGCGAGGAAATCACTTTTTGCACGGTTAGCGGCGTTACTGAGTCTCGTTGAGTGTTCAGCCTCCTGACGCGCCGACTCTAACTCCCTTTCAACCGTAAGCATTTTCCTGTAAGTCGGTGCCTCGTAGTAGAAGAACATTATGAACAGCATTATAGCAGCAACAGCATACGTGAAAAGTACAGTCCCGACAAACATATACTGAATGACATTCGCAGCGATGAGGAGTCCGACAATCGTATTCAGGACAATAAACTGTGATTTCGCCGTGTAATACTCCCTGTGCGTAACCTGAAGCCACAATGCCATTGCCGCAAAGTAAAGTACATATACGCTCCGCCACAAAGTGTTGTATGTTCCACGAAAGAGTCCGCCGTCCATTACGATAATGAAGAAGAATCCCGATGTACCGGGAATGAGATTCAATATCAGTACTACGAAACTTGACGCAAGTATTACCTTGTTGAAGCGCACGAATTTGGGGTTGTCAACATGAACAAACGCCTCAACATATCGCATTAAGCTGTAAGCATTAACGTTTATTGCCGCGTAATACAGAGTCCTCAGCGTAAGGTTGACCGTATGACGATGCCCCCAGCCGTCAACCAGAAGAGTCGACCCTACCTCAAGCAATGCCGCAAAGAATGTCGAAAGCGCAAGGAAACGGAAACGCCTGTTAATCTCAAAATTCGTCCCGTAACGAACGTAAAGGAATACCGCAAGCACTCCCAAGAAAGGAAGAACAGAAGCCTCAATCCATACATTATAACCGTATGTCAGCATATTATCCCTCCAAATCCAAACCCTGCGTGATTTTTTCAGGCGGAATGTATTTCGCTAACATCTCTTCAAGCTCCTTTCCGTTTACGGGTTTGCTGAGGAAGTCGTCGAAACCTGCGGACAATAATTCAGCCCTCACTCCCACGAGAGCATTTGCCGTACACACGATAACTTTTGCGCTTGCTCCGGGAGCGTCAGTCATGGCCTTAAGGTTGTGGAGAGTTTCTTTGCCGTCCATCTTGGGCATCATGTAGTCCATGAGGATAACGTCATATTGATTCTGTGCGCATTTCTTGAGGCATTCATCACCCGATTCGGCCTCGTCAATCAAAACTTCATTCTCCTTCATGAGCGAACGCAATACGATTCTGTTCATGTCATTGTCATCTACAACCAATACTTTTGCGCCCGGTGCTTTGAGGACTTTACGTACTTCTTTCTTCTTGTGGCCTGACTCAATCTCGTAATCCCTGAGAGTCTTTTCGCCGACTATTTTCTGGGGTATTACAACGTGGAATGTCGATCCGATTCCGTATGTCGATGTAACTTCAACGCTTCCGCCCATTAACTCAATGAGCCGTCCTGTTATCGCGAGTCCCAATCCTGTACCTTCGATGTTATGGGTCTCCTTTGCGTCAATCCTGCTGAAGGACTTAAAGAGTTTCGGAATATCCTCCGCGTGAATGCCGATTCCAGTATCAGTAACAGTAACATGAAGAACGATTAATGACGGGTCATCGCCTCTTACGCCCGTTAATGTGAACTTAACGCTGCCTTTCTTCGTGTACTTAACGGCGTTGTTGAGAATGTTGACCATGATTTGCTGTACCCGAATCCTGTCGCCGAATAATTCATCGGGTAATGAGTCATCAATCTGTGCTGTGTATTGGAGTCCTTTCTGTTCGGCGCGAATCTTGACCATGTTGTCGACATTTCGGAGTACCTGCCCTAAGTCGTAATTTCTCAGGGCTAATTCGAGCTGACCCGATTCGATTTTCGAGAAGTCCAGAATGTCATTGATGATGTGAAGAAGTGAATTTCCCGCGCTCTGAATGTCCCTTGCGTATTCGTAGACGGGGCCGGACTCGTATTTCCTCAAAATAACTTCGTCCATTCCCATTATTGTTGTGAGAGGAGTCCGAATCTCGTGGGACATGTTTGCGAGGAACTCACCTTTTGCCGCGTCTGCTGCTATAGCTTCCTCGTTAGCCTGGTCAGCGATTTCTTTTGCTTTCTTGAGGCGTTCGAGTGTCCGTTCCAAGTCCCTGTATGCAGGTGTCTCAAGAAGGAAGAAGAAGTAATACATGTTGACCGAGATTATGATGAATTGAATCGGTATGTGAGGGAAGAACTGCGACTGAAGGAACATTAGCGTCCAGCAGAAAATAAGGTTCAAGACTAACGCCCACATTTGACCCTTAGTGAACGCCCGCCTGTAAATGAAAATCTCAACCCATGCCCAAACCGACCACAATAGAATGAAGCCGCTTGTGATTACGTGGAACAATTCGCCCGGGACTATTGCGCCGTCAGGTGAGATGGAATAATTTGCGCCCGTGAAGTGCCCGACTAGCTGAAGGTAGAAGAAGACTCCGAGAAATATATTCTGCGCGTAAAGCATACGGCGTTTTCCGGGAGTGTCAGAACCGAAGCATGATATGTATCGCATGAACATGAAGTAGACCCCGCAGTCAACACACTGGATAATGATTGAGCAGATATATTTTGAGACGGCGGAGAATGAAGAGCCTTCCGCAAGAATGAATGACGCAATAATATCTACAATACCGCTTGCTGTTGCAATGTAACAGTAACGGAGGAGACCTTTCTTGTCTGAAGATGTCCCCGAATAAATTATATGAAGGTATACGCAAAGTGTAATGCTCAGAAATATAACGGCGATTTCCGACTCTATAATGTAATGACTCTCCAAGTTTTTCAATGACTCCTTAAACAATATTAAAGTGAATGGCAGTATTATATAACCTTAACCGCAAAAATTAATTACATTCAAGCACTGTAGCACCTGTGAAGTAATTGTGATATTATTCACGGCATGAATACTCACACAATCAGACAATTAATTACTGAGCCTGACAGTTCGGGCAATAATATAACAGCTTTATGTTTCAGTGCTTTCGGAATGGTCTCGACTCTCGCTATGGGAATTATCGGTGCGATTCGAATCTTCGGGGGCTATTATGCGTCATCCTGTGCTTATTTCGTGATGTCAGTTTTGTCTCTTGCGCTTTTCGTTTACTCGGTCTTATGCCTTAGAGCCGGAAACACTGCGGGGCTTCGGAAATTGTCCTATCCTCTGACGGCCGGAGGATTCATTTTCGGGCTAACGTCATTATTCTTCCTTGACGGCGGGACATTGGGGGGCGTTCCGGTGTTCTTCATACTTGCTGTAGTGGCTACACCGTGTTTCCTCTCAACGGGCGAAGCGGTTATTATGGTCTGCCTTGAGCTTGTTGCTTACGTTGCAAACGCTCTCTTTGCGCACTATTACCCGTCATCAATAGATCCTGCGCTTGCTGTTCCCGGAAATACGTTTTTCCCGATTCTGATTGTTACGGGAGTCCTTGCGCTTTTCTGCATACTCTACACGTATTCATACCGTCATCAGCAGTCGAGATTAGACAGCGCGATAGCCGAAGCAAATTCAGCGAACGAAGCAAAAAGTTCCTTCCTCAACAACATGTCGCATGAGATTCGCACCCCGATGAACTCGATTCTGGGAATGAATGAGATGATTCTGCGCGAGGAAGACAGACCCGAAATCAGAGAGTACGCTGTCGTTATTCAAAGGAGCGGCCGCGCATTATTGGGAATAATTAACGATGTTCTTGACTTCTCGAAATTACAGGATAAGAAGATGGAGATTATTCCAGTACGCTACGATTTAAGCTCGCTGATTAACGACCTCGTAAGCATAGCCGCTGAACAGGCAAAAAAGAAATCTCTCACCTTCACCGTGAACGTTGACAAAAATATTCCCCGAATACTTGACGGCGACGAGTACCACATACGCCAGGTAATGATGAATATCCTCAACAACGCCATAAAATATACCGAACGCGGAGGAGTTACCGTTACAATAGGCTATGAGACTCTCGACACGTATAACATTCTCCTTAAATGCTCGGTGAGTGATACGGGAATCGGGATTAAGTCAGAAGACATAGAAGACATATTCTTACCCTTTGAACACGTAGAGGCCTCAAGGAAATTCAGCGCGGACGGCTCCGGCTTAGGGCTTCCGATTGTGCAGAAACTTCTTCAGCTCATGGACTCCGAACTCAAAGTAGAAAGCGTATTCCACAAAGGGTCAACGTTCTCATTTGACGTTAAGCAGAATGTAATCAAGTGGGAACCTATCGGGGATTATGAGCGGGCATTCTCACAGGCAACGGCTCATCAGGAGAAAACGTTTACTCAGTCGTTCCAAGCTCCGAATGCAAGAGTGCTTGTTGTTGATGACGCTGATGTTAATTTGCTGGTTTTCGCCAATCTCCTCAAGAAAACGAGAATCAAAATCGACACTGCCTCAAGCGGTCTCGAAATGCTCCAAATGGTGCGAATGAATCACTACAACATGATATTCCTTGACCACCGTATGCCAGGAATGGACGGTATAGAGGCTTTCCACAACATGAAGAAGATGACTGACGGACTGAACTATAACACGCCCGTTGTCGCACTCACTGCAAACGCTGTACTGGGTGCGAGACAGTTATACATTGACGAAGGATTCAGTGATTACATATCGAAGCCGGTTGACACTGTGAGGCTTGAACAAGTTTTGCTGGAATATCTGCCGCCTGATTTGATTGTTCGCGGTGATGACATGACGGACGACACTAACGAGTCCCCGAAGCCCGAATCAAATTCAGCCGAAAAAGTTTCAGAACCCGAAGACGAGTCAGCAAAATACAAGAACATTCCGGGAATTGATTACAACGCTGCTGTAACAAACTGCGGAACAGAGGACACATTCATTCAGGCACTTGAGATATTCTATAACTCACTCGACAAGAAAGCAGACGAAATAGAAGGCTTTGAACGCGAAAAGGACATCAAGAATTACACGATAAAAGTACACGCCCTTAAGAGTGCTGCCCGTCTCGTTGGCGCGCTGAAACTCTCAGAGGACGCGAAATATCTTGAGGCTTGCGGGGATAAGAGCGATGTTGCGGAGATTGAAGCGAAGACTCCCGCGCTGCTGTCGCTTTACCGGAGTTACAAGCCCGAACTCGCAAAAGTTTTCGGGAGCAAAGATGAGCCTGATATGTCATTGCCGGAAATTTCGCCGGAAGACCTTCACGAAATGTACTCGCTGATTAAAGGTTTCGCGGCTGATTTCGACCTCGACAACATAGACAGAATGATGGAGGAAGCAAAGAATTACCGCATACCCGAATCGGAACGGGAAAAATTCGAGAAAATTAAAGAGTGCGTAACCAGTGCGGATTGGGGAACACTTGAAGACTTGCTATAATTGTAATGGGTTGGCAAAATATACATGAATGAAAGAAGGAAACGGGAAAAATGAGCAAAGTTTTATTCATCACTGAAAAAGTGAGCTTCATTTCAGAGGGCATAATCAATCACCTTAAAGCACAGGATTTCGAGGTTCTGACGGTTAAGCCCGATGTAACAGCAATATCGAACTTCCTCAAAGAGGATAACGGAAACGAAGAGGGTGAAATTGATCCCGAAGTCGCCGCCCTTTTAAGCCAGCAGGAAAACGGAGAAGAGGCTTCACAGTCATCATCAGACGACAAGAAAGACGATATTCCGCGAATATTCATACTCTATCTTCAGGGCGAAGATAATCTCATGATTGACGTACTGGGATATATCCGCGACCTTGTAGAGGACAGGGGAATACGTTTCTTCGTCATAGGGACTCAGGAGGAAATTGACACGATAATAGGCAAGAAGGCCGATTACGTTGCACAGATATACACGCGGCCTGTTGACCTTGCAGACCTCATCAAGCGTTTGCAGAAAGAAGGAGAAGCCGTCGACAAGCTCAAAGAGTTCAAGAGCATACTTATTGTTGACGATGACGCAACCGCGCTCCGCTCAATGAAGAGCCTTCTCTCAACGCGCTATAAGATTCTCGTTGCAAGCTCAGGAATGAACGCGATAACGATTCTGGCGAAAAACAAAGTTGACTTGATACTGCTTGATTTCGAGATGCCGATCGTGAACGGGCCGAAAGTTCTTGAGATGATACGTTCAGACCCCAACACCGCGAATATTCCCGTGATGTTCCTGACGGCGAAAGGCGACAAGCGAAGCATAATGGAAGTATTGAGATTCAAGCCGGAAAAGTATCTGCTTAAGACGATGCTGCCGAAAGATATACTTGACAGCATAGACGAGTTCTTCAAGACAAGACGCTAACAACACAGCACACACCACAACAATACCCATATAACACTCCTTTCTCAGATTGAGCCCTTCCCGTGAAAAATTCGGGAGGGGTTTTCTGAGCATGGCCGGAATGTTCACGCATAGCCCAGACGCTTTAACGCTGCCGGATTTCTTCTCCATTGCGGGACAACTTTCACCCACAAATCTATGAACGTCTCAATCCCCGTAACATTCTCAATAGCTTTTCTTGATGACTCTCCTATGCGTTTTATCATCTCGCCTTTTGAGCCGATTATGATTTTCTTCTGGCCTTCGGTTTCGGTGATTAGGGACGCGCGTATGTAGAGCTTCTTACGGTCAGGATATTCTTCGGGGCTTTTGTACTCGTCAACAACAACCGCAACGCAATGCGGAACTTCATCACGCAGGAACATCAAAACTTTCTCGCGAATTATCTCTGAGGCCATGAACTTTTCGGTCGTGTCCATCAAAATATCAGGGTCATATATCGCTTCGCCCTCCGGGATATGAGGCATTATCGCGGCCATGAGGGAGTCGAGTCCGCGCTTCGTCCTCGCTGAAATTGCAACTCGGTCTGCGAATGCGTAAATCTCATCGTAGAGTCTGAATGCCGGAATCGGGTCAGCCTTATCGGATTTGTTTGCGGCGAGTATGACGGGAATTTTTCGGGGCAATATTCGCGCAATCTCATAATCATCGGGCTTGAGCTTTCGAGTCCCAGCTTCAGTCAGCCACAATATACAGTCCGAATCATCAAGGGCTTCAAGTATCGAGTCATTGAGGAAGATTCCGAGTTTGTCGCGCGAGTCGGGAGTGTAGAGTCCGGGTGTGTCGGTGAAGATTATCTGCGAGTCATCGTCATTGTAGATACATCGTAGGGCGTTACGGGTTGTCTGGGGTTTCGGGGAAATAATCAGCGCATGAGTCCTCAGAAGAGCGTTGATGAGTGAGGATTTTCCCGCGTTGGGGCGGCCGATTATGGTTACAGTTCCGCACTTCATGGCCTTAATGTGAATGCAACGGGCAATAATTCACGGAGGCTGTAAATCTCCGGCTCATTCGCTGACGCGAGGACTACGAGAATTTCC
>JAFSLR010000017.1 GCA_017448375.1 Synergistaceae bacterium
CTCATAGGTGGCTGAATACTCGAAAAGCTCCGCGCCCTGCAAAATGCCGATAGGAGTCGCCTCACCTTTAGCCAGCTCCGTTTTATTCTGGAACAACTGAACGCCCGGTGATTTCATCCAGTCTTCGACATGCTCATTATTCATGAAAGCGTCTCCAGCCTTGCCGCCCATAATGATTAAATCGGGTGATAGCTGATTATTAAGGCTCTTGAAAGTTTTTGCTAAAGCACGTAACTGGTGAATAGGATTGCCGGAAGTGTCCCACGTCTCATTAGCGGCGATTACTGTTGCTTTAGGCAAGTCATAATCATGCTTGAACTGTCTGCCCTCATCGCTGGTGTAATCAATTTTGCCGTTAAGAGCCTGTGCAAAGAACCATTCAACACGCCTGTCAACAAGTCTGCGTAACCCTGTCTGCTTAACCGCTATCAGTTCGTTAAACGCCGTCCCTTTGTCCTGTGAAGTCATGTTGATTGGATTCTGTGAGGCTGTGCGAATGCGCGTAATTTCACTTGCCGTAATCCTATCGCGCAAATAAATCTGCGGCGGAACAACAGAATATCTCTTGCGCTTGCGTGAGATGTTGACGAAAGAAGGCGGGTCATTCGGGAAACCTACAGGCGCAAGGCTGTAAGAACCTTCTTCGACCTCAAAGACACACGCTTCATCGGTCATTCTTTGAACCTGTTTGCCGAGACGTGATTTGAGTATGAACGGCTCATTGGTTTTGATGTTGTTGATTGCTGTCGTGAGAGTCAAAGGCGTAAGAACGCTTAAAAGTTCGGTAATGTCATTCATGAATATCATTCCTCCGAAAGATAAATATTTATTTTTGTGGAAAGTGATTGTTTCAAAAAGCGTTGCATAAGGTTTTTTAGAGCCTTAATTTTCATGAAGTCTTCATACGTCTAAATCCCTGTGATTGCAAGGTTTTTGATACATATTTTTGTTGCAACCAGCGTTTCGTTGCATACTCTATAAATAGAGTATGCAACGTATGCAACGCAATGGCCAAAAATTTTTCATCAAGGGTCTGTTGCAAAAAATGCAACGCCTAAGCCTGAGTTACATTCACTAACTGGAAGTTCCACGCTTCAAGCTGAAGATTTAGTCCTATCTTCTGTGCGTCCGTAAGCTCCGTGAATTTCGTCTCGCCTACGTAAAGCAAATCTTTGTTCACGATACCTGAAATGCCAACAAGTACCGTTGAAGGCACATTCTCAGTTTCACCGTCAACTTCGGCGGTTGTTCCTTCTTTGGCGGTTTTGTCTGCGACAATGGCGAGCCTTGCGCCGGGCAAATCCGCAACCGCTGAAACAATATCGCTTGTGGTTATCGGAGTATATGAGCCGTCCGCAATAACTTCCTTCATGATTATTCCGGCGGGTATCTCTGCTCCGTCCGTGCCGTTCACACTGACAGTCTTAAACCACGTTGCTTCAGGCTGTCCCTGCCAAATGCTTCCATTCGTTACGCGGTAATCCTCACTGACTGAAACGCCTGGTAATGTCTGATTTCCATACATAGATTATTCCTCCTTGCCGTTCACTATTGCTGCTATAGCTTGCCCGCGCTTTATAGCCTTGTCATATTCTGAGAGTTCAACTTCGGGTTTGTCTGAATGGCTAATCTGCCCCATTGGTACTTTAGACATGGCCTCGAACATGTCATCAAAGAATTTCATTGCTGGCCTCTCATCTTCAGGCTTATCGCTGAGGCGAAATATGCGTGAAGTTTTTGCGAGTAATAACGGCCTCACCATATCCACAACTTTGGGCGGTATGCCGTTCGCTGTCCATTTGTCGCAGAGTGCTTTAGTTTCTGCCTCGTTGCGGGCTTCCTCTACTTTTTCGCGCTCTTCTGTGAGTGCTTTATTCTCGGCTTCAAGGTCGGCGATTTTCTTTGCTGACTCTTCGGCCTCTTTGCTGTTTTTCTGACGTTCGGCTTCTAATTCGGCTTCAGCCTGTGCTTTCTGTGCCTTCATATCGCTTAACTGCAACCGTAAATCTTCAAGTTCATTCATTGAATCATCGTTCCTTTCTTTAGGATTAATATCATCTGCTAAAACCAGCGGTGCAACATAAGGGTGTGCGGGCTGATTGACGAGAGCTGCTCCGA
This sequence comes from Synergistaceae bacterium, assembly GCA_017448375.1. Classification (GTDB taxonomy): domain Bacteria; phylum Synergistota; class Synergistia; order Synergistales; family Aminobacteriaceae; genus JAFUXM01. The sequence goes on from JAFSLR010000017.1 coordinate 2,119, forward strand.
GTAATACCGGGCCGACTCTCTGGCCTGTAGCTTTGTCGTAGTAGTCATCATCATATTCCGCCGACATGTATCGGTACTGCTTGCCGTTTATGTCCTGTGCTGTCTGCTGGTCAACCGTCATTGTGATTTCGAGGCCTTCGGGTTTGGCCTCAATTCCTATAACCTTTCCGGGAGACTTTGCGCCGTCATCATGGCCGAGCTTCACAGGGACTTCGTAGGACGGGTACTTGCCGAAATTCTCCGCCATCTGCTGAAGTTTGCTGTTTGTTATTGAGACATGGCCGTAACGCTTGTCGTAAAACTCTCCAACAGGCAGAAGGTTATAAATAAAGCGGGTATCCTCATCGCTTACTGCAACAGGAGACCCGCCGTCTACCAGTACTGTTTTGAGTGTGTCGCTCATGGTGTATCACTCCTTTTGTATTCACGCACCATATACCCGCATTGTTTCATTTTTGCATTCCCTCCTATGTTTTCCCCTTCCTGATTTTTTAGGCACAAAAAACACGGGGTGGAAGGAGAAACCCCGTGTCATTACGTGTTGCAATCACGCTTTGTGCTTTTGCCGTTACAGGCGTTGCCTTATGAATGCCCTTATAGGCTTTGTATCTCGCCGGAGGAAGGACTCGAACCTCAACTTGCTGATATTGCCGCTTTACCTGTTAAGCTACTCCGGCATATGTTGCCCCGTTATTCACAGGGCGTTTGTCATAACTATACTGCTATTCCGCTCACACTTACCAGCGAGGCTTTACCTGCTGAATCTACGTTGATTATCATCTTCACAGGACGTTTCTCAGGGGTCGCCGTGATTACCGTCTGCAACGCTATTATGCAGTAGTTCGTACCGTTCACTACCTGCGAACCCATATACGCAACAGGCATGTAATCAGCTCCGACAAGCCCGCCTGTTACCGCTGTAAATGCGCTCTGTGCCTTCTGAGGAAGGTTGCAGCTCTTCACATCGTCATAATTCCAACTGCCTAATGTTGCCATGATTAAAACCTCCAATTAATATTGTCGCCGGAAACAGGACTCGAACCTGCAACTCGCTTATCGCCGCTCTGCTTTGAGCTATTCCGGCATATTATGCGTTCAACAATTCTGCTATTCCGCTTATATCTTCCGGCCTCTGAATACCCGCTGGCACTTCATCAAATTCATGGCTCGTCAATACGCCATCGGGATAATCGTAGATAGTAAGAGATATGAGCAACGAACGGCAGTTACAATGAAGGGGCGGTGTATTCTCTGGTATTCGCGGGTCATCTATCCTCATGATTAATCCGTTGCGCTCTATGCACATTTCGGTCGTCCTGTCGTCCATTACCGCTGAAAACTCCATGCCGATTACATCATCATTGGCCTTCATTGAGATTAGCCGTCCCATTGAATCAGCCCGCGTTATCTCCGTCCGTGCTATGGCCTCTATACGCTGATTTGTCATTCGCGATAATTCCTCTGAACTCTCACGAAGTGCCTTCATACGTTCCTGCAACGTTGAGCCTTCAATCAGTGAGTCCTGTATTACTTCCCGCGTCCGTTCAAGCACCGCCGTATTCAGAATGCCCGCAAGTTTAGGCACATAATCATTCAGCCAATTCACAGCCTCAATCGGAATTATCTCGTACCATTCACCCGAAGCGTTTAATTCTATGAAGCCTCGTAAAAGCTCTTTGATTTGCTCATCTTCCGGCAAATCTGAGAGTTTTACCTTACCGCGATATTTACGCCCTTGATACGCTGATTTAATCTCCTGAACATAAAGGTGATTGAGCCAGTAGCCTTGCGCCATTGCCTCTCGTAATTTCTTCTGAAGTATTTTCGTAAATTTTTCGGGAATTTCGGGTGTGTCTTCGATATAACCTAAAGCTATATCTTTCCTTGCTTGCTTCTCAAACGTATTCAGCCAACTTTGCGCCGTCTCTTTGAGGCTCGCTGTAAGTTCTTTGTACAGCCTTGACCATGTCCGCGCCGTCCGTATTATGAGGTTTCTTCGGGCGACTTTTCGGGCGTTAGCGATTCTTGTTCGTTCAGCCCTGATAACTGCCAATCTGGAAACACCGCCCCTTTCTCGATGTCGGGTAATCCTAGCATTTCGCGTATCCATTCTCGATCGCTTGACGGGTCTATCACTCCTGCTCCCGCTAAGTTCAACATCATGCTGCTTAGTGTTAGTTTCTCGTTTGACGGCATTGCGTCATTGATTATGAATGAGCCGTAATTCTCCTGCGTCCCATAGTTCCATTCGATTAACGGCCTCCAAAGCATTTCAAGCTCCGTGTCTGCGTAATCCTCTGCCAATGCCGCCGCCGTTGCGTTGAACAGCTCCAAATGAACCTGTCCGAGTGAATATGAGCCGCCATTCTCCCCGCTACCTAACAGGGAAGGAAGGAATATCGCACGATACATCATCTTGTCGCAAAGTTCCATTGCCGTTAAATAGCCCGCGCTTATGCCTCCGTTAGGCGTGAATACCGTCTGTATCTCCGTCTCTTTGTCCGTTACTATATGAGGCCGTGAATATATATCACTGAATGCCTGTTCAAGTTTCTTCACCATTTCGCGGTCATTCGTTTTCCCCGTCAGCATTGGTGTCCCGTATCTTTCAAGCGCAACTGCCCACATCTTAGGGATTGACTTCTTAAAACTCCACCAGCGGTAACACTTTCGCAGAAGGCTTTTGCCGTAAGGTGTCGTGTTATCTCCGTAAGTCTTGATGATACATTTTCCGGCGGGTATCTCTATCTCCTCAAATCCTGCGTCCTGTACAACTGCACCCACGCCGTATGAATTATCATCGCGCTTCATCATACGAAACTTTATGCTTGTCGGGTCAAGTATCTGTATTGATGACAGTATCCAGCGTCCGTTCTCGTTCTTGACTGTAAACTCTCCCACACCGTAGCCATACGCAAAACTATCACGCAGAATGCCGCGCCGGACTTCCATCATTGTCCCTTGTATGCTCTCGATTGAACGGTCTACAAGCTCCTTGATTTTTTTGTCCTCATGCGTATATGCGCCAATCCGTGAAGTTACACGCCCTGTAAGATACTCAATGCCTGTTCCGATTGTCTCATCATCTGAGAGCATTTGCTTGTAATAGCTCCGAA
>JAFSLR010000170.1 GCA_017448375.1 Synergistaceae bacterium
ATAGCCAGTCCCTTACGTTAATTCCCTGACCATAAACAGGCAGCGGCTTGTCATGAAGAGCGTTGATTATCATCAAGGGGATTAGTTTTTCAGGGAAATGATAAGGCCCATAGTTGTTTGAACACCTGCTTATGCTCACGGGAAGTTTATACGTCCTGTGATACGCAAGAACTAACATATCAGCTCCGGCCTTCGAGGCTGAATAAGGCGATGATGTCTTTATCGGCGAGTCTTCCCTGAAGAAAAGGTCAGGACGGTCAAGCGGCAAATCTCCGTAAACTTCATCGGTGCTCACCTGATGATAACGCTTTATTCCGTACTTCATGCAAGCGTCAAGCAATACCCCAGTCCCAAGAGTATTCGTCTGAAGGAATATCCCGGGATTGTCGATTGAACGGTCAACATGAGATTCCGCCGCAAAATTCACGACAACATCAGGCCGTTCACGCTCAAATAATGCGTATATATTCTCCCTGTCGCAAATGTCCAGCTTGAAGAATGATATTCTCCCTTCGTCAATAACTTTCTGGAGTGTTGCGAGATTTCCCGCGTATGTCAGCTTGTCAACACATATAATCTTGTCTTCGGGGTGAGACTTCAGAATGTGGAAAATGAAATTGCTTCCGATAAAACCTGCTCCCCCTGTTACGATAATTTTCACGGCAATACAGCCTCCCTCAATAACGGTAATTTGCTGTCTCTCTCGATAATGTTCAAAGGCACGTCAACTTCAGGCCACGCAATATTTATCTCAGGGTCAGAATATATTATTCCGCCTTCATCGTTCGGGTGCCAATAGTCATCGCACTTGTAGCAGAACTCCGCGAAATCAGACAGCACCAAAAATCCGTGCGCAAATCCTTTCGGTATCAATAGCTGTTTGTGGTTGTCCTCCGTCAATATTATCCCGTAATACTTCCCGAATGTCGCGCTGCCTCTCCGAACGTCAACAGCTGCATCATATACTTCACCCCGAATGACACGTACAAGTTTCGTCTGCGGGTAATGAATCTGGTAATGCAATCCCCGCAAAACTCCCTTAGTGCTGCTGCTCTGGTTGTCCTGCAAAAATTCGTAATTCAGTCCGGCTTCGGCCATGTCCCTTCGGTTGTATGTCTCCGTGAAATACCCGCGCTTGTCCCCGTGAACCGTCTGTGTGATTACGCACAATCCTTCAATCCCTTCAACATCATGTTCAACGCTAATCTGACTCATATTCCGATAGATACCTCCTCAATGCGTCCCGCCAATCGGGCAAAGGCTCAAACCCTCATGCAACGAGTTTGCTTTTGTCGAGACGGGAATTATACGGCCTCTTAGCTTTCGAGAGTCCATATTCGGCAGTTGTTACGGGAATAACATTCACATTAACGCCCGACTGCCTGAAAATTTCACACGCAAAATCATACCAGCTTATATAGCCGCCTTCATTTGTTGCGTGATAGATCCCGAATTTCTCCGTCATGTTTATGTCAGCAAGAAGCCTCGCTAAATCGGGAGTGTATGTCGGCGTTCCTATCTGGTCATTAACGACTCTCAATGTGTCATGAGTCTTCGCAAGTTTCAGCATTGTGCGGACGAAATTATTTCCGTTCTTCCCGAAAACCCAAGCGATTCTCACAATGAAGAATTTTTGCAGATATTTCTTAACCGCTAATTCTCCTTCAAGTTTAGTGAGGCCGTAATAGTTCAATGGGGAAAACGATTCGTCATCAGGCTTTCGGGGAGTCGTTCCTGTTCCGTCAAAAATATAATCCGTGCTGGTGTACGTCATTATGAGATTGTTGTCGGCACACGCACGCGCTATATTCTCAGTGCCTTTAACGTTGACGGCGTAAACTTTTGCCCTGTTCGCTTCGTCTTCGGCAGCGTCAACAGCAGTCCACGCAGCACAGTGAATCACCCGCGAAATTCCCGGCTCCTTCATGGCCGAGTCGACAGCGTTAGAGTCCGTTATGTCGAGGGGAATATACTCGCAGGACTCATCGCCCGCAAATTTCTCCTGAATGTCAGACGCAACGCATTCAACGCCCCGTGATGTGAGTTCGTGAATCAAGTCGCGCCCTAACTGACCGTTTGCGCCCGTGATGAAAATTTTATTTGGCATCAATATACTTCCCTTCTATTACGTCAAGCAGATACTGCCCGTACTGATTCTTCTTGAGCTGTTCGGCAACCGCTATAACATTTTCGCGGGTAATCCAGCCGTTAAGATACGCTATTTCCTCAAGACACGCAATCTTCCTGTGCTGGTGAGTCTCAAGTGTCTTCACGAAATTTGTTGCGTCCGCTAAGCTCTCGTGCGTTCCAGTGTCAAGCCACGTGAAACCCTGACCGAGTAATTTAACGTTCAATTCTCCGCGCTCTAAGTATATTCGGTTAAGGTCTGTGATTTCAAGTTCACCGCGCTTTGAGGGCTTGAGGGATTCGGCGAACTCTATAACCCTGTTGTCGTAGAAATATAATCCCGTAACGCAGTAATTGCTTTTGGGGTGTTCGGGCTTCTCCTCGATTGAGACTGCATGGCCGTGCGAGTCAAACTCAACGATTCCGAATCTTTCGGGGTCATCAACGTAGTAGCCGAAAATTGTTGCGCCGTTCCCTGATTCTGCGTCATTCACTGCCTCATTGAGCCTGCGTGCTAATCCCTGTCC
>JAFSLR010000171.1 GCA_017448375.1 Synergistaceae bacterium
GTGCTTAACCTGTGGGCTATGATGATTGATGTGCGTCCTTTCATGGCCTGATTTAATGCTTTCTGTACAGCGAGTTCCGACACAGTATCAAGCGAGCTAGTAGCCTCGTCAAGTATGAGTATTCGGGGGTCTCTGATTACGGCTCTAGCGATTGCGATACGTTGTCTTTGACCTCCTGAGAGCGTAACGCCCCGTTCACCGACGAGGGAATTATACCCATCGGGCAAACTCTCAATGAACGCGGAAATGTCAGCAATATCGGCGGCAGTTTTCACTTTGTCCATGTCGATATGCTTCAAGCCGTAAGCGATGTTGAAAGCGATAGTACCTCTCATGAGTATACATTCTTGCGGGACGATACCAATCTGCGAGCGCAAGTCTTTTAGTGAGAAATCAGCGGTATCATTATCATCAATGAAGATATGCCCATCAGACGGCTCATAGAAGCGTGGTATGAGGTCAGTAATTGTAGATTTTCCCGAACCAGTAGGGCCGACGATAGCGATTTTCCCCCCTGCTTTAACGTCAAGTGTTATATCATGCAGAATTTCCCCTTTGTCGTAGCTGAAAGATACATGCTCAAAGCGTAAATTTCCTTTTATGGGTATATGCTGATGATGAGAATAGTTTTCTGTTGGAGTGTTGAGGATAGCGCAAATTCTCTCGGCACTCGCAATCCCGGTCTGAATATATCCCATCTGATTAATGACGCTTCATATAGGCTGAACCATGAAGGCAATATAACCCGTGAAGGAAATCAATTCTCCCGGAGTAAGTTCACCGTCAATAACGCTTCTACCTCCGACCCAGAACACTACAGCGAGAGCGACAATGAGGAACACTTCAATTATCCCCGCTAAAACTCCCTGAACACTAACGGCCTTAAGGAGAGCGTCATAATTCCCCTTTCCCGCAATCTTGAAACGCTCTAATTCCTCGTCCTCATTCGCAAAGGAGCGCACAACCCTCACGGCTGAAAATGCCTCCTGAGCAGTAGCGGTAATATCGGCTAAATGTTCCTGAACGTTATGGCCTGCAACGCGTAATTTCTTCCCTGCGAACGACAATAACATACCGACGAACGGAAGCACAATCACAATGAGGCAGGTTAACCGCCAGTTGATATAGATGATGAAAGCGAACATGCCGAGAAAAGTAATCAGGTTGAACAACATATCTATAGCCGTCTGAGTAACAATGTTCTGAAGTGTTGACGCGTCTCCTGTAATCCTGCTCATCAAGTCGCCGGTTCTTGAGGCGTAAATAGTTCCGAGCTTCATTCTCATCATATGGTCATAAAGAGAGTTGCGAATGTCCATCACTACCCCTTGGCCTGCCTCGTTCATATAGTAGCGTTGAAGGTACATAGTTACGGCTTTAGCACCGAAAATGATTATGACAGCAACGCAAATGATGTTGAGCATGAGAATATTTTTTGAGATTAACACGTCATCAACGACGGACTTAAAGAGATACGGCGGTATTACGTTAAGCCCTGACGACGCGAGCATGAAGACGACAGCAAGAAATATCTTGAGCCTGTATTTTCGTGTGTAGGAGAAAAGCATTTTTACGGGCTGAGAAATCATGATACATCACCTTTACCCGTAGCAATGTCGCAAAGCCTTTGAGCCGCGCCGCTTTCACCTGACAATCTCAATAATTCCTCACGAACGGCCTTTAATCCTTCAGCATCATGAATATCATCATTAACGCACTGAGCAATCATATCAGCGTTGACATTCCCCCATAATTCACGCAGGATATTTTTCTGGAATGTTCTGTTAGGGAGTGAGATAAATCCGTTCCAGTTGTTGACGGTGCGAATGAGTGCTTTTTTCCTGATGAAATTACCGACGACAGGAAGCCCCGCGAAGAACCCTGCAATCCCTGCGACAGGTATATGAGGCAAAAACTTTTCGGGAGCAACGACAATCCCTGGCAATCCCGTGTGCATCATCTCAAAGTTATTAGTTCCCGGCTGAGTAACTGCATAATCAGAATTTCTCATAGCAACACCCGCCCCTGCTCTTACGGGGTTAAGACCTTCATCACGCCATAACTTAATCTCGTATTCCGGCATAAACTGAGGGAACAGCGAGCGTATTCTAGCGTTAGGTATGAGCTGTAAAATCTTGTCTCGCAGTTCACAGAGCCATTTTATGACGGCCATTCTGATATTGGGTCTGCTTCCCGGCAAAAAGAGAATGCGGGGTGAATTAATGTCTTTGTACCAGTCCCAAGAGTTAATAGCATTGGGTGAAAAGTCCATGTTTACGGCATCTTTAACGAGGTCTCCGATTGGAACGGCGTTGTTTGTTGACTGGACGTTAAAGGCAGTGAGAAGATTTGCGCCGCTGATATTATTCTTGTGCCTGTAGCTGTAAACGGTGAGGGGGGCTTTTGAGAATTTAGCCATCCTCAGGCCGAAAGAAATATCTCCGCCCATCTGAATAATAGTGTCAGTACGTTCGTCAGAAATATCACGCCATGTATCAGCGAAAGAAGAAGGCCCTTGAAGTTTGTCGACACCAAGCAAGGACGCGGCTTCTCTTTCATGGCCGGAAGAAAACGGGCAAGGTAATAACCATAACGAAATCGAATGCCCTCTCTTGCGCAGTTCTGAAGCAACAGGGCGAACCCATCCCCAAAGCTCCCCCGGTCCGTTAGTAAGTATAGTAACTCTCATGTGAAAAAATCATCTCCTGAATATGAATACTGTAACACAAAATCTTCACATGAATTATCTAACATTGAAGAAAAAATAGAAGGGAGAAGAAGAAATCATGAAGAAAACAATAGCAGCAATAACAATAATGCTTCAGGCGAGTACAGCATACGGATTAAGCTGGGACGATATAACGCAATACGCCTCCGACACGTGGGACGGAATGACGGATTATGTAGTAAGCTGGTTCAGCCCTGACAACACAACGCCATCAAGCGAGACATTAACGGTGAAGGATGACACGATGCCGGAAAGTATAGCGTCAAACTGGGACAAATTAGCCGACACTCTCAACGACACATTGACACTGAAGGACAAACACGAGAAATTGCCGGAAAGCGCGTGGTTTGGTGAGGACAAAGAGAGCAATAGCAAGAAGATAAACGAGCTTTTAGACCGAGCAATAGTAATCTTGTCTGGAAGTGATGCGGGAAATTCGCGTACAGAAGCCGTAAAGCTCCGGGCGAAAATCACATCATTACGCACCGAGCTGGACAAGCTGAGAAATGAGAGGATAACCGCCCCCGAAAGCACATATTTCTTCTGGCGCAACACAAAGGGCAAAATAGACGCGAAAATCACATCAACCGAGAACGAAATCACGAAGACAGAAGCGGAAATGTCAGCGATGACGACGAAATTAACGGGAGATCTTCACGAAATGGGATTAGACCTTACGGACGCGCAGACAGATATACTTCTCAATTCTGTAACGGGA
>JAFSLR010000172.1 GCA_017448375.1 Synergistaceae bacterium
ACTGCTTTCGGCGTGCCTAAGCTGTGTCTGAAAGTCTCTCGTATCTAGGGTTGCAAGAAGCTCGCCTTTTCTCACTTTCGCTCCCTTTTCGACAAGAATGCTTTTGATTGTCCCTGATACCCTGAACGAAAGACTTACCCGTCTTCCTCCTTGAAGCGTCCCGTAATAACGCCACATTCCAGACCCGTCGTTACCGTTAAGGAGAACCGTTTTTACTGGACGGATAATTTCCGGCTTTGTTTCTTCCTCATTCTTCCCTTTGAAAGTTTCAAGAGCGAAATACGCCCCTGCAACTATCGCAATTAATACTACAGCGTTAAAAAATTTTTTCATGAATTTTCACCTCAGCGCAAATTTATTCTTCGTATTCGTCGTTATCTTCAGGATTAGGGACTCCGTAAGCTATCGCCGTCATTACAGGAATGAATATCATCGTCAAAACTGTGCTCACTGTAAGCCCTCCCATTATCGTTACAGCCATAGAGCCGAACATACTGTCAGAAACAAGCGGTATCATTCCCAAAACTGTAGTTCCTGCTGACATTGCAACGGGACGCAAACGGCTTACACCTGTATCAACGATTGACTGGTATCTGTCTTTGCCGGACGCAAAATCACTCGCTACCTGATCAAGAAGGACGATAGAGTTTTTCGCAAGTATTCCCACAAGGCTTAAGACTCCGATGATGGCCATGAAACTCAATGACATATCAGCAAGCAAAAGTCCGAGAACAACGCCGATTAAAATCATAGGGATTGAGCCGAAAATAATCAACGGCTGTTTGAATCCGTTAAACAGAAACACCATTATCGTGAACATCAATATCAAGCACGGTGCGAACATCTTAGACATTCCGCCCATAGCATCGTCCTGGCTCTCAGCTTCTCCGCCCCATTCAAACGAATAGCCCGCTGGCAACGGTATAGCCTCAACTTTGCTCTTGATACGTTCCTGCATTTTTGAGGGTGAAGCACCGAACGTAACATCACTCATCACCGTTAGAACGCGCTGACGGTTACGGCGCATTATGATACTGTCGTCATATGTAGTCTCTAAGCCAGCGAATACAGTGCTTAAAGGTACAGAAGTATTTGACGCTGGAGACCATATCGGGCTGGACAAAAGATTCTCGATTTTGTTGCGTTCCTCCGGGATCAGATTCATCATTATCGGGAGCGTTTTATCTCCGTCTCTGAATGCCCCGACAGTGTATCCCCCTGTTGCTGCCATTATTGCCGCGTTTATCTGGGGACGTGTAAGCCCAAGCTGCTGCATTGCGTCCTTTCGGATTTGAGGCCGATATGTCGGGACTCTTTCGCGCCAGTCTGTGCGGACGCAGTTATGTATCGGGTCATCTTCGAGAATATCTCTTGCCTTCTCTGCTAGTTCTCTGAGAGTGTCTGAGTCTGGGCCGTAAAAACGCGCCTCAATCACAGGGCCGCCCCCGCTGCCTTTTGCGAGAAGTTTGCAGACTCCTTCAACGCCGGGCATATTGTTGTCAATGTATGCTTGAGTTTCGCGCAAAACGTCAGAAGGATTCCCTCCGGCTTTGATTTCTACGAGCATTTCGGAGAACGAATTATCCGACTCAGGCGGTGAATATGTCAGCATGAATCGTGAGCTACCTTGACCGATGAAGCTGCTTACGTTCTTGACATCAGGACGTTCCATTAACTGTTTGGCAAATTTTTCTGTCATTTCTTTTTGGGAATTTATTGATGTTCCTTCCCTCTGCCATAAGTCAACCGTGAAATACATAGCTGTTGAACTGGGGAAAAATGTCTGGTCAATGAAGCCGAGTCCTATCAGTGAGAAAACGAAAAGCCCCAGAACGATTACAACGGTCATAAACCTGCAATGCAGACAAAATTCAAGCAACGCTTTGTAGGCTCTGAAAAGGAAGCCGCCGTAAGGATCGTCATTGGAATTTTGCCCTGAAGGTTTCAGCATAAGCGCACCGACTGCCGGAGTTGCAGTTATTGCCATAACCCAGCTCAATATCATTGAAATTCCGACAACCTCAAGAAGACTCCTGCAATATTCCCCTGTGCTGTCGGGTGATAATCCTATAGGGGCGAACGCAAGAACGGCGATGAATGTTCCTCCCAGCATTGACCATGTTGACCCCGAAACAGTTTCGGAGGCTGCATCTTCTGTTGACTGCCCGCGCTGAACTCCGACTAACATACCCTCAGTTACTACGATAGCGTTGTCGACAAGCGAACCCAGAGCGATAATCAAGGCCGCAAGTGAAACCTGCTGAAGGAAAATCCCCTGCTGATTCATCACGATTAGAGTCCCTGCAACGGTCAAAAGAAGAATAATCCCGATTAACAGCCCGGAGCGAAGTCCCATGAAAACCAGCAGTACACCCACAACAATAATCAATGATTCCATGAGATTAACAACAAAATCATTGACCGAATTTACTACGCCTTCAGACTGCATATAAATTTCATCGAGTTCTATTCCTATCGGCCTGTTGACTTCAAGCTCCTCAAGTCTTTTCGTAACAGCCTCGCCCATAGTTACGACGTTTCCGCCCTGTACTGTCGCAATTCCGATACCCAAAGCAGGCTTGCCGTTAAAGAACATCATCATGCTCTGGGGATTCACGTAATCGCGTCTTATAGTAGCTACTTCTTTGAGCCGTACTAATTTCCTGTTGGCACTGCTGATTACGACCTCGCCAATATCTTCAACTGACATTATGCTTCCGCTTGTGTTGATTGTGATGTATTGTTCACCGCTGAAAGTCTGACCCATTGAAGAAATTGTATTCTGTTCGTTGAGCACACTGAAAATTGAAGTGGGAGAAAGTCCGAGAGAACGAAGCCTTGAGGTTGAGAACTCTACATAAATTGCTTCTGACTGTTCGCCGAGAATATTAACTTTTGCGACTTCAGGGACTAATACGAGTTCCTTCTTCAGCTCCGTAGCATACTGCCAAAGCTCCCTCATCGTGAAGCCGTCCCCTGTGAGCGCGTAATACTGTCCGAAAACATCACCGTAATCATTGTTGATAGCGATTGAGCAGCCTGACGGTAAATTCGACTGAGCGTCATAAACTTTCTGCCGTAATACATTCCATACTTGGGGGAGTTCATTTGACGTGTATTGATCCTTGATGTCAACGTAAATTACAGCGACACCGGGAGTACATCGTGTTCTGATTTTCTTTACCTCGCCCATTGCCTGAACAGCATCTTCAATTCTGCTTGCTGCTTCTTCTTCAACTTCATAGACAGTAGAGCCGGGATATATTACAGAAACGACAGCGGTTTTGATTGTGAAATTAGGGTCTTCAAGTTTTCCTATGCTGTAGTATGCGGAGACTCCGCCGAGTGCAATTAACACGCAGATGAATAAAACAACTGTACTTCTTTTTATGCTTGCGCGTGCGATGTCCACAAGTTTTTTACTCCTTTAAGATTATTTTCCTTGATTATACAGTTTATGATAATGTTGTCAAAAAAATGAAGCCACAAAGACAGGCAACATATAACCCGTCTTAATGTGGCTCCAATAATTTCCACGCCTATTCAAGCCTATTTTGCAGCACCAGTTAATACCTGATAGTTCGTTGTGCCTTCGCGTTCAAACTTGATGACTATCTTGCTGTCCCCGTCTTTGAGAGTCCTGAGAGCCTTTGAGAGATCGCTGACCTTCTTAAGCTCAACGAGATTTATTTCGAGGAGCATATCGCCTTCACGCAGTCCCTTTTCATACGAGGCCGGAGAATTTCTGTCAATCTCCGTAATAACGAGGCCGTTCTCTGATGTCAGCTTATACCTCTTCTTGAGATTGCTGTCGATTTCTCTGACCTCATTAATTCCGTAATCTTTCAGGGCATCGCTTCCGCCTGATGTTTTGTCGTTGTCCTCAAGCGTAATGTTGTCGGAATGCTCATCATTGGGACGTTCGCCGAGCTTTACTGTAATGGTCTGGGGCTTACCGTTCCTGTAGACCTTGAGCTTTGCTGATGATTTCGGGGGAAGTGAGCCGATTTTCTGCCTGAGTTCCGCAGAGTTCTTGACCTTCTGTCCGTTCACCTCGACAATAATATCTCCGGCTTTGAGGCCTGATTTTTCGGCGGGTTCACCGGGCATTACCTTTGCGACAACTATTCCGGTGCCGTCAGGGACTCCGTACATTTTCGCGACATCAGAATTTGCGTCAGTGATACTCACTCCGAGCCAGCCGCGTGTTACTCTTCCTTTTTCGACAAGGTCTGAGAATATTTCCTTTGCTTTGTTGACTGGAATCGCGAATCCCAAGCCCTGCGCGTAAGGAATAATCGCCGTGTTAATCCCCACAACTTTCCCGTTCATATCGAGGAGAGGCCCGCCTGAATGTCCCGGGTTGATTGCCGCGTCAGTCTGGAGGAAGTCATCAAAGTTTACGTCCTGCGCGTGAATGCTCCTGTTCTTTGCGCTGATTACTCCGGCCGTAACAGTCTGCTCAAAGCCGAAAGGATTCCCGATAGCTACGACAAATTCGCCGACTTCGAGAGCGTCCGAGTCTCCGAGTTCGAGAACGGGAAGTGCCTCGTTAGCGTCAATCTTTATCACAGCGAGGTCATATTCTCTGTCATGGCCTTTGAGTTTTGCGGGATAAGTCTTCTTGCTTCCGTCTGAAAGCTGCAATGACACCGTGATTTTGTCTACGCCGTCAACAACGTGATTGTTTGTGAGTATCAAGCCTTCTTTTGAGACTATGAAGCCAGATCCGCGACCTTTCATTGGGACTGAGCGCGAGAACTCTTTGAATCCGTCCCCGAAGAAACGTTTGAAGAACGGATCATCATCAAACGGGAATGGTGATACCTGTCTTCTTGCTGTCTTCTCAACGTCAATATTAACGACTGCCGGAGCTGCTTTCTTGACGATAGGGACGACAGGATTTGCCGTGCTCATATTCAGCGGTGAGAGGGCGAATGAACTCCCTGTGAAGACGAGAATCAATACGAGCGAGAGTGAAAACGCTAAAAATTTTCTTTTGTTCATAAGTTTATACCTCCATTCAGATTTTCAGGTTATGTATTTTAACGGCGTGTTGTGAATCATTCATGGATTATTTTACCGTATTGCGCAAGAAGGTTCGACTTCTATAAGTGGGAAATGAATTACATCATATAGTATAATTCTTATGTGAAGCCAAATGACAGACGAAGAGAGATTAGCGAAAAATAGCCGAATAGCAAAGACGAAACAAGAGACGAAGCAAAAGCGTAAGTCCCAAATTTGTCGTGTATATAGGGTAAAAATAGACTTATCTCATCTTAATAAAGCTCAAAAACTCCGTCTTCAAATGATATTTGTTGAGGCTAAATGGCTATATAATGATGCAATTTCTTTCATGAATGACCATGATATTTATGATTATGACCCTCAAAAATTAACCGTTCAGGGCTTGGATAAAGACCGTAACCCGGTAACGCATGAACTGCAATACATCACATCACAAATGAGAGTAGCTGTTATTGATGGCATAAAGCATAGTTTGAAGTCATTGTCATCAAAAAAGAATCGTAATCAAAAGACGGGAAGATTGCGTTATAAGTCGGACTACGATTCAATAAATCTCAAGCAATTCGGAATAACATACAGATTTTATGACAGTAAGCACATAGGGCTTCAAGGTTTCAAGAAGCGTATAAAGATTATAGGTGCATATCAATTTTTGAATGTACCGGGTATTGAATTTGCAAACGCGAAACTTTTAAGCCTTCCTGACGGTTATTACTTGGATATAACGACATATAAGAATAAAGGAGGTGAACACAGAGAATATAAGCGTGAAATCGGAATAGATATGGGGATCAAGACAACAATAACGACCTCAGACGGGAGAAAATACAAAGTATTGATTGAAGAAAGTGAACGCCTCAAGAAGTGCCAGAGATTAATAGCCCGGCGGAAAAAGGGTTCAAGCAATCGATACAAAGCCATAAAGATGTTACGCAGAGCGTATGAAAGATTAAGCAACAAGAAACATGACGCGGCAAATAAGATAGTCCACGAACTCTTAGAACATGAACATATCTATATGCAGGACGAAAATCTTAAAGGCTGGCATAAAGGTTTGTTCGGCCGGACGGTACAGCATTCAGTGTTAGGGCTTGTGAAAGCAAAATTAATAAAGAATGAGCGAGTAACAGTTCTCCCGTCAAGCAAACCGACAACAAAATACTGTCCAAGCTGTGGGCGACTGAAAAAGGATATAACGTTATCTGACCGAGTGTATGAATGTGAATGCGGATATTCAGAAGACCGAGATATACATGCAGCACGTAACATGATATTGTTGTCGAAGAAAAATACCTGTGGGACGCAGGAAACTTTTAACCCCGCCTTTGGAGAGGACGTAAGACACTGGCAGAACATCGCGGCGCAACCTCGAAGAATTAGGAAGCCC
>JAFSLR010000173.1 GCA_017448375.1 Synergistaceae bacterium
ACACCTTCAAGCCCAAGTGCCTTTGTTGTGTCTGTGAGTAATTCGTCTCTGTCTTCACCCTCAACCTTTAGGCGTGCCGTGTACATGTTGGGACGCTTTCCGCCTGTGAGGCTGTAATCCTGCAAGTACCATGACACAGGAATCATTCTCCCGTCAGATTTCCCTGCGATATTCTTGCAGTCTTTTCGGTGAATCGTGATTCCGCGCCTCACTGATGAGTACCCTACAATATCATCGCCCGGTACGGGGTCGCAGCACGAAGCGAACGTAACACTAACGCCCGACTCACCCTCGACAAGAACGTCTGACTTGTTGTCCTTCTTCTTCGCTGAAGGTTCTGGGACGAATGCAACGGGTTCATTCTGGGGTGCTAGTGAATGGTGCTGAAGCCACGCAAGCGACAATTTTTGAGCCGCCTCACCAGCCCCGATAGTGCCCGACCCTACGGAGATTAACTGTTCGTCAATGTTGCTGAAATCTTCCCGTTTAACGTCTCCGAGTCCTCTTCGTTTCATTTCGCGCTCAACGAGTTTCCATCCCCGCTCTAATTTCTCATCGCGTTCGGCTTTTTCGGCCTGCTTGAAGTAAGAGCGGATTTTGCTGCGGCTTTTAGCGGTGCTTACGATTTTGAGCCAGTCTTTTGACGGGGAAGTCTGAGAGGCTGTGAGGATTTTTACTCTGTCTCCGCTGTGTAACTGTGTGTTAAGCTGTACCATTCGGCCGTTGACCATAGCACCAGCGCAGTGATTTCCGACTTCAGTATGAACAGCGTAGGCGAAATCGAGAACAGTTGCGCCGTTTGGGAGAATCATTGGCTTACCGTCAGGGGTGAAAACGTATAATTCACTCGTCAATAATATATCACTCTTGAGAATGTCTACGAAGTCTTTTGTGTCTTGACCGTCCTGCCCGGCCTCCATTACCTGACGGACGAGCATTAATTTTTCGTTTAGTCCTTTGAGGAGTTTTTTGCTTCCGCCTTCTTTGTAGACCCAATGAGCAGCGACTCCGTATTCCGCAAAGTTATTCATCTCATAGGTACGTATTTGGACTTCGAGCGGGACTCCTGAGACTATTACGGTTGTGTGCAATGACTGATACATATTGCTTTTCGGGTTGGCTATGTAGTCATCGAACTGACCGGGAACGGGCGACCATAAAGCGTGGACATCACCGAGAACGGCATAGCAAGTAGATACATCATTGACGAGGACTCTGACCGCTAATATGTCGTACATTTCCTCAAATGATATTTTCTTGCGCTGCATTTTCTCGTAGATACTGTAAATATGTTTTGCGCGTCCTTTGATACGGCAGGGGATATTATTTTTCCGCAAACGTTCTTCAAGTATTGATTTTGCTTCCTCGATTACTGATTCCATTTGGGGCATACGGATTTTCACACGCCTTTGGACTTCAGCGTAAATATCTGGGTGAAGGTACATGAATGATAAGTCTTCAAGCTCTCGTTTAATCTGGTAAATTCCGAGCCTGTGAGCTAAAGGTGCGTAAATTTCCATCGTCTCGCGTGCAATACGTTTCTGTTTTTCGGGTCTCATGACCTGTAACGTTCTCATGTTGTGGAGACGGTCAGCAAGTTTTATGAGGACGACGCGAATATCTTTAGCCATTACGATGAACATATGACGGAGGCTTTCAGCGGTTAAATCTTCGCGGGACATAAATTCTTTAACGTCATCCTGAGCGAGTTTAGTTACGCCGTCAACAAGCATTTCGACATCATGGCCGAATTTCTCAGTCATTTCTTCGGGCGTAACATCAGTATCCTCTAAAACGTCATGAAGCAGTGCCGCCTGAAGTGTAGCGAGGTCAAGCCTCATTCCAGCGAGGATTAAAGCCGCGCTCAAAGTGTGAGTGATATACGGCTCTCCTGATTTCCTGCGCTGGTCTTTGTGGGCGATTGAGGCGAATACAAACGCATCTCCTAATCTCTGTAATTGTTCGGGGTTAAGTGAGAGCATAGCTTTTGTCCATAATTCCTGCCACATAGAGCGGACAAGCTCAATCTTTGACTCCTGCGGAATCTGTGCAAAAAATTTGTCCCTTAAGTTGTACATATCACGCAGGTAGTTAGAGGAGCTGTCTTCTATTGACGGTATGGAACTCATCATTGACGAAAAAGTGTCGCGTCCAGTCTGTAAAGTTTCGGATTTTTTCGGCATGATTAAATTCCTCCTTCCATTACGGCGCAGTCAAGAATAAACTGTAACTGCTCTTCATTCCTCCAGTAATCGAGTCTAGGGTGATAAATCCAGCCTTTTACCCTCGCTAACAATTCCGCTACATCGCGCGGGGGAGTGTTAAAGGCTAAAAGTTTTGTGTTGCTGACACGTATAAAGCTGTGCTTTCCTTCTTTGCCCAAAGTGTTAATTTCGAGCCTGTAAGGATCGTTATCGGTGTAGAATTTCGGTGAAGGGTTATTGTTCCCGAAAGGCCCTAAATCTGAGACAGCGCGCCAGTCCGAAATACTTATATCCGACGGAACAACGTTAATTACAGGCGTAACCCCTTCAGGCTGAATCACAATATTCTCAAGCATTCTCTCTAAGTCATCGCGTACATCTCGCCAGTTCTCAGTGAGTACGGAGAAACCAGCGGCGTATTTGTGTCCTCCCCAAGCGTCTAATTTGTCCTTAATCTGTCTCAATATCCCAACGGCATCGCCTCCTTCAGGGACTCTCAACGTACCTCGTACAACTTTGATTCCAACTGGAGCGGCTAAAACTATCGGCATGTTGTACTGTGCGCAGATACGGCTTGCGACTCCGCTCAATACACCTATAGGCCATTGCTCATTGTAGAGAACTTTGCGGTTGATTGTGCCTGTAATAATCCCATCGTCAATTTCACCTGCAATATTCTCGGTTAAAGTCTGACGCTTGCGGTTAATCCTCATAAGCTCACTGACGCACGAATAAACAGAATCGTTGCTCCCGACCCCAAGCAATGCCCTAACGCCCGTGTCAGCAGTAGCGATTCTTCCCGGAGCATTAAGACAGGGTATAACTCTCATGGACAAATGCTCTTCGGACAGCTGGGACTTATTGATTCCGAGACAGCTGAATAACGCATTGAGTCCTCTTCTTGGATTCGTCCTCATGAGTTTCATACCGTAGCGGACTAACGAGCGGTTAAGGTTATGGAGTGGCATACAGTCAGCAATAGTAGCGAGCGTAACGAGGTCAATTTCATACTGTAAAAATTTTCGGGGAACAATATTTTCCTTCCACGCCCAGCACCATAATACGGCAGTAGCGCATATTTTCTGATGGTCTCCGGCTTCCATGTTAATGCAGGGATTTACGATTGTCGGAATTGTTATGGGGGCTGAGAGTGAATGATGGTCGAAAACGAAAATATTTATGCCTTTGTCGGCTAATTTCTGGAGCATTTCGGAGTCATTCGTTCCGCAGTCCGTAACAATGAGAGTGTTGCAGCCTGAGACGGCTATTTTGTCGAGTACTCCAGCGTTGAGGCCGTAACCGTGAACATCTCTTCGGGGAATGAAATATCTTACCTGAGCTGCTTTGTTCCTGAAAATTTCCATAGCGAGAACGGTTGATGAGATTCCGTCCGTATCATAATCGCCGTAAACTAAGACATTGCCGAACGAGCTTTTAGACTCCCATAAAGATTTGGCGGCCTTGCTTGATTTCCCCAAGTCTAAACTCTCAATAAGCCGTGTGAAATCGGGGTGTATCCATTCGCGCAAAGTGTCAATATCCTCAGTGCCTTTGAGCATTTCGAGGACTCCTGCGGCTAACGGTGGACAAGATAATTCGCCGGCAAGTTTCCGGGTGTAATCGTTAGGCTTAAATATTTTTAGGTCTGAAATTAGGCATGTAGGGAGCATGATTTACGCCTCCGCAAAAAGTAATCCTGAAGAATTTTAGCACATTCCGACTCCATAACGCCCGCTGTAACTTCGCAGATGTGATTGAGCCTTGAGTCTCTGAGAATGTTATAGAGAGTTCCGCCCGCGCCTGACCTGAAATTTTCCGCGCCGTAAACTACACGTGATACTCTGGCGTTGACACAGGCACCCGCGCACATTGGGCAGGGTTCGAGGGTAACATAGAGGGTGCAGCCTGAGAGATTCCAGTGGGATAATTTTTTTGCGCACGAACGTATAGCGATAATTTCTGCGTGTTCTGTGGGGTCAGAAATTTTCGTATCGCTTCCGTATGAAAGGATTTCGCCGTTTTTGACGATTAAAGCACCTACAGGGACATCACCGCGTGATAAAGCGAATTTTGCCTCTTCAAGTGCCCGTTGCATATAATAATTGTCATC
>JAFSLR010000174.1 GCA_017448375.1 Synergistaceae bacterium
TAAAGACTGGGAAGCAATCCAGAGGGAACTGTATAAAAAATTCTGGGATTTAGGGGCTGATCCGACGAAGTTATGCGTTACGGTGATGTTTGCAGTACCCGGCTCGAAGGACACGCGAAAAACGCTGAAGTCAAACGACCGGATAATCCAGGAAATTCACAAAGGCGAAACGGTTGAATCGTACAGAGATATTCAGCGCATACTTGGAATGCCCGAAACGAGTTGCGGTGAAAATTCCGAAGTGTTAGACGAGGTTACGCAACAGAAGTGGGAGATGTTCAGCCGTGATAATCCTGAACTTGTCAAAGACTGGCTTGCGGACGTGCTAAGAATTCACCCGTCAAGCAACAACTGGGTATGCTTCGGATTTATCGACGAGAATCGGAAATGGAATAACCGTTGGGCGCAGGCATTTGAACTTCGTCAATATTTATTGAAACTCGTTTACAGACCTGAATTTACTTCATGTGATTTTTACGTTTCACAGGGAGAATTTTTCAGCCGTAACGACAGGACAGTAAATAATTTGGCCGCAATCAACGTAAGTTTTGTAGATTTAGATTACAAGATTCTTGTTGAATACAGGCCGGAGATTGCGGAAAATCCCAGCCCTGAAGAGTGGGAGAAACTCGTCAAAGCGCATTGCGAGAGATTCGGAATCCCGTTACCGAATGACGTAGTATTTTCGGGCGGAGGCGTTCACCTGAAATGGATTTACGACGAGGCGATTTCAAGGGCAGAGCTGGAGTTATGGAAGTACGCTCAGAATTTATTGCTCTCACAGTTTAAGACACTTGGAGCAGACCCGAACAGTTCAGACGCGGCACGAGTATTGAGGCTTGTCGGTACAGAAAATCACAAGAACAGCCCGATAATTCATGAGAGGGCAGTCCATGTAATTGACCGAGAATTTTTCTCAGGCATAAAAATTTCATTAAGAGGACTCGTTGAAGGATTAGAGAAATCTCAGCCTGAAAATCCAGAAGAAATTACCGCCGTAAAATCCGAATGGCAGAGAACATTAGCGCAACTTTCAATAAGGGAAGCGAGAATGCTCCGCCCAGAATCAGGAAGAGAAATTGATCTTGAATCTGATGAGTTCAAGAAAGCGGACGAGGATTGGCTTGAAAATACGTTGCGTCATCATAAATTACATGCGACGTATATAGCGGCTGAAATCTCAGGAGTCAGAAAATGGATCGAGACGTATCATCTTCATGATACTTTGAGGCTACTTTACGGAACGCCGAACTTGAAATTGTCATTATCCGAACTAAAGGGGCAGGAATGCGAGGAAAAGCGAGAAGCTATTGAATGGATTCCGTGTAATTACGTTGTGCTGTCCCGTTGTCCCGGAAAAACGTTTGAAGACAAGAAGCGGAATATTTTTGCTCGTTGTCATGAATATCGAGAAGTAGGCATACCAGAGCCGAATCAGATAATAACGATCGGGAATACGTTACTTGTCGAATGGACGTATCAATCAGTTCTGACGTGGAGGGCGTTATCAAGATGGCAGGACACGCAGGAATTTTTATGCCGCCACTTTGAGGACTGGGGAGCAATGGACAATCCCGAATATTTGAAAGCGACGGCGTTATTGCCAGTGCCGGGCTTTGAATATGACGGAGCGACAGCAAGACTTGAGTACAGCGACTTAACGAGACGATACACATTTAACCGACTTTCAAAGGCCGTACTTCCCTTCTCACAGAAAGAAGCTAAAGAAGGCAAGGAGAAAAATGCGGCAGAGAAGGCAAAACATGAACCTGCTCGAAAGATAGCATTACCCGAAAAGGTGAGCGAAAAAATCTTGAAAGCTCCGAATACATCAAAGGGTAAATTCAACGGAGATTTTCAGATAATGGCTCTGATGCGTTATGCGGACATAATAAAGTTACTCGAACTTCAAAGATTAGAGAGCGGGGAAATTCCGCAAAGGACGAGGGAGTTATGCTGTTTCTGGGCATTAGTATTTGCGAGACAGGGCGGTCTGATAACGACTTACGAGGAATTTAAGGCGAAGGCGGAGGAGTTAATAAGATTTTGCGGTCTTCAGTTCTCAACTGAATGTACAGTGAAGACGCTTGAAAGTGCGTTTACGAAGAATTATTCAGCGACGACAGCGTACTTAATTGCGAAACTTCAAATAACGCCGGAATATCAGAAACACATGAAAGTGTTGCTGATCGGAGTACGAGCGACGGCCAAGAAGCGTCAGCCACGCGAGGAATATCTTGCCGAACACACACAGGAGAGAGAAAAACCGTGGGAGAAGCTTGGAGTATGTCGAGCAACATATTTCAACTGGAAACGCGACGGTAAATTGCCTTCTCAAGTTCAGGTTGAAGATCAGGCGAAAGAAAATAATTTCATTCCTGCTCAAAAGCCGGTCAGGAAAGAGAAAAAAATTTTAGACAGGTATATATATATTATGAGCGCGCGCTTCATCATCGCTTCTCTTTTGCGGTTGTGTGATAGTCAAACGGTGAGGGAGAATTTTTACTGCGCGTTTTTAGAGCTTTCTTCAAATTATTCTGCTCAGTATTGTTGTCAGGTGTTGTTGGCTTTGTCGGCTATCCTCTATCGTCATAGTTCTCGTTTCATTCATTTAAGGTCTTCTAGGTTCCTTAAATGGCGGAAAAAGGGTAGACGTAAACGCAAGAGAAAGAGGAATTGATTGAGTTAATTATTCTCGTGTCGTATCGTGGGAACTTATGGTTGGTCGCTGTCTCGTTGACGGAGGTGCTTCTTGTTCGTCCTTTCTAGCTTCGCTCGGTAGATTGTCATTACGCTTATCCCTGTTAGTCTCTCTACCTGTTTGTACGAGTGCGTCTCTAGTAGTTCCAGCGCGTGATCCAGTTGCACACGGCTGTACTTCTTAGGGCGGCCATCCTTGAAGTCTGCGTTCTGCCTTGCTATGGCTTTGCCCTCCTGCGTCCTCTGCACTATTAGGTCATGCTCGAATTCTGAGAACGACAACATGATGTTCCGTATCAGCTTGCCCGTCGGCGTGTTGTCGATTGTCCCTATGTTCAGCACCTCGATTACTACACCTCGATTACTTAGCATCTCTAGCAACTGTACTCCCTGAATGAGACTACGGGCTATCCTGTCTAGTCTCGTTATGATTAGTGTGTCCCCGTTGTTGATGACCTTCAGCAGTCTGTCTAACTGCGGGCGGCGTTCTGTCTTGCCGCTGAACACGTCCCGGTATATCTGCTCTGCTCCTGCTTTCCTAATTGCGTTCACCTGAGCTTCTAGTGAATTGCCATCCCGTGCCTGCCCCGTCGTACTCACTCGTGCGTAACCGTAAACCACGCTGACCAACCTCCAGTTATGAATAAATCTTTTGATAATACAAATGACAAAATTCTACAACGATCGGCGTGAATTATCAAAAGTGCCCAGTTCTGGTTAAATCTTTTTGTGTTTAGCAATGACATTGTCGGTGAATTGAATGAAGCGGTCGATAAAATCCTTTTGAGAGAAGTGAAGATTTCTGCAAATTTGAATCATGGTATTTTTTTCAGGCCAGACGGAAGAATTTTCAAGATTGATCCATAGCTCTAAAGGAATTTGGCAAATGTCAGCGGCTTGTTGTTGAGATAAATTTCTTTCTTCCCTGAACTGTAAAATAATATATCCAAAGACGGATATAAGTTCGTTATCAACGTCATTTTGACTGCACATGAAGACACCTCGCAAAAGATAAATTCTAACATTATGAGCTAATTCTACTAAAAGTAGATATTGATTTTCTGTGTAAAATAATGATATTGATATAAAATATATCTAAAATAGAAAGTATATATAGAAAATATTATTTGATAGAAAATCTTAAATAATGATATAAATATATGGTATAATAACTTAATATTAAATATGAAAAGAAAAGAAAGATAGGAAAAAATGAAGATAGCGGTCTCGAATCAGAAGGGTGGAGTAGGAAAGACGACGACGAGCCTTTGTGTAGCACAAGAGTTAAGAAGTCGAGGGTATAGAGTGTTAATGATAGATACGGACGCGCAATGCAACAGTACGAAATTTTATGAAGCGCGAACGGAACAAGAAGCGACGGTGCTGGATATATTTTGCGGAGATGAATCAGCGTTAAATTGTGTTCAGCATACGGAAAAAGGGGACATAATAGCGTCAGATAAATTATTGTCAGATGCGGAA
>JAFSLR010000175.1 GCA_017448375.1 Synergistaceae bacterium
AGCCCCCGTCCGCAGAAAGAATAAATCAGGAAGGAATATCACAATATGACAGGCAGCAGTTCATACTTGGCCAAACCGGGTCAGGTTGAAAGAAAATGGTACGTAATTGATGCCGCTGACAGGTCAATAGGACGGCTTGCGGCGGTAATCTCGCGAATCCTCACGGGCAAGAATAAGCCCACATATACGCCCCACGTTGACACAGGCGACTACGTAATCGTAATCAACGCGGCGAAAGTCAGGCTCACAGGCAACAAGGCTTCACAGTCAACATGGCATTACCATTCAGGGCACCCGGGCGGCTACAAGTCGCGCACATGGGGTGATCTTGTGAAGGCAAAGCCCGCAGAATTATTCCGCCACGTCGTGAAGGGAATGCTTCCCCGTAACAGGCTGAAATATGACAGCAAGCTGAAAGTTTACGCAGGTTCGGAGCATCCGCACTCGGCGCAGAATCCCGTTACGCTTGAGATATAAGACAGGAGGAATAATCAATCATGGCAGAAGACAAATACATTTGGGGAACAGGACGCAGGAAGAATGCGCTTGCCCGCGTGAGAATCTGCACAGGGACGGGCGAAATTAAGATTAACGGGCGCGAGGTTGAAGAGTATTTTCCGCGCTTAGTGTGGCAGACTCAGGTTTACCAGTCGCTGAAGACAGCCGGTGTTGAAGGGCGCGTTGATGTTTTCGTGAATGCTTCAGGCGGCGGCTTAACGGGTCAGGCCGGAGCGGTGAAACTGGGAATAGCGAGGGCGTTAATCAAGCTCAATCCCGATTTCAGGTCAGCCCTAAAGAAGGAAGGACTCTTAACGAGAGATCCGAGAATGGTTGAGCGCAAGAAGTTCGGCCAGAAAGGCGCAAGAGGAAAGAGGCAGTACTCGAAGCGTTAAGATTGAGGAAGGAAGAAAGATTTTCCCCCTGTCATTACGGCGGGGGAATTTTTGTATTCTAAAATGCTTCAGTGATTCATAAAGCTCAAGATGAGTTTACGCCTCTGCATTCTTCCATAATGCGTTGAAGTTCTGCTGCTCTCTTCTCTCGTAAAGACTCCTTTCTGCCTCGTCAATTAACCCTGATATTGTCTCGGTCTTGCTGTAAAGTTTATATTTCGCAAACCCTATCGTTATTCTTATGTGGAATGGAAGTTTTGCTGACATGGCCGCGTTGCTCACATAATTCCGTATATGTTCGGTGAAAAGTTCACGCTCTTCATCGCTCTGAATATCAGCCGAAAGTATGAACTCATCCCCGTAATACCTGAATATGTCGCATTTATGTTCGTCCTTGCTGAACTTCCGTAAGGCTTCCGCTATGAGGATTAACACTCTGTCGCCTTCATTCCTCCCGTAATTGCCGTTAATCCGTCCCAATGAGTCAACATCAACCGCAAATACATGTAAGGTTTCAGGGTCTCCCATTCTGAAGCGTTCTGAGAGTCTCTGCATCAAAGCGTTCTTGTTGGGAATTTTCGTCAACGGGTCGATTGAGACCAAGCTGTCAGCATATGACATGTAAACAAATATATCCGAGATTACGATTATGTAGCAAAGGAAAGGTATTCGCCAGTTCAAATCCTGCAATGGCCCGCATACCATGAAGAATGCAGGATATGTCGCCATTACGGGGGCTGTGTCGCGCTCGTAACGTGTCATTCTTGCTCTCCGTCTAACAGAAAGAATCACAGCCGCTACAGGATACGCAAAGTTTATCAGCATCATAACAGGATATAGAATCCCGCGCGTGTAAGTTCTTCCTGAGAAATCAGCGAACAATCCCGGGAAAAATCCCGCAACGATTAACATCAATATGTTGAAGACAAACGGAATTGCGACAAGAAATCTTACGCGCTTAGACTTCATCATTTCGGAACGCTGGTAAAACTCTACGTACTCAAAGACTAGCCAGCACATTGCCCCGAAAAGCCCGAATGTTATCGCGGCGGCAGTGTATCTTGTGGCGTAATTCTTGGGGATTATGCTTACGTCAACAAGAACCCGTATTACTCCGGCCATGCAGTAAAGAATCTGAACGAACAGCAAATGACTCCAAACTAAACGGGCTTCGGTCTGGTCAGAAGAATTTTGCTGACGGTAAAGCAATATGATTACGACGATAGCGCAGACGATGTGAGCTTCAATCTTGAAGAATGAATATCCTGCATTAGAGAAGACGGCGGCGGTTTCATTCCAGATTGATGACATTATGGACAATAACGGCACTTTTTCAACGCCCCTTTTATTTTGAGAAATTAGGAAAATTATATTACGAAAGTGAATCGTGTTTAAGGTTTTTATTACGTTAAGCCGAAAATATAATAAACTCTTACAAATTATTCACGGAGGAAAATTTATGAGAATCGCAAATAATATTATGGCTCTCAATACGTTTAATTCGTTGTCGAAAACGGGGAAATCTTTTCAGAGGGTAATTAATTCACTCTCAACAGGACTCCGAATGAACTCGGCTTCAGATGACGCGGCCGGATTTGCGATCTCAGAGAGACTCCGTTCACAGATTGGCGGGATTGATACTGCGCTGCGAAATTCACAGGACGGAATATCGCTGTTACAGACTGCTGAAGGTGCATTAGAGCAGGTGAACTCAATGCTTCAAAGAATGCGTGATTTGTCGATTCAGGCAAGCAATGATTCTCTCACGTCAAATGACAGGCAGTATATACAGTTGGAGATTAACCAGCTGAAAGACGAAATAGACCGAATCGCCGGGACGACTCAGTTCAACAAGAAAAGAATCCTTGATGGGTCATCGGGGGCTTTATGGGCTTCGAGCGATCCGGGAGTCAGGGCTAGGATTAATGGAGGACTGACTCATATAGATAATTTCGGGCAGAAGGTCAGCGCAGAAGGCAACTACAAAATCGAGGTCAAAGCGGATCCGGGGCAGGCTCAGGTTCAGAAGAGCAACATAATGAGTATTCATGCAGTCAAGGATGAAAAATACGAGCCGGAATTTTACGAGATAAACATCAATGACCAGATAGACACGTTCGGCGCGACTTCGGGAAAAGGCTGGAACTTCGCAAACAATATGCTCAACATAACAGAGGACGGAACATATTACATTGTGGGCAAGCTCGATTCTTCGGGGCAGTCAATCCAGACATCAAACGGTATCAAAGTGTCTTCAGGGGTGAAGGCAAGTATATTCCTCCGTGATGTGAACATACTGACGAACGGTTACGGCTTCGACATGACTGGGGCGGAAGTGGACTTATGGATTGACCCCGGCAAAAACGGCAACGAAAACGTCATCACAGGCGGTACAGGCGGAGGCCACTGCTCGGCTATGCAGGTTCCTGAAGGCTCAAAGCTCACGATAAGCAGCGTCAAAGGCGACTACAGCACCGAAGGCGTACTCAGGGTAACAGGCACAGCACACGGGGCTGGCATTGGCGGTTCATGTGCTACAGGTACAACTTCAACCATACCTAATGCTAATGCAGGAGACATAACGATATTGGGCGGGACAATCATTGCACAAGGCGGAGATTTAAGCGCGGGAATTGGAGGCGGCTCATACGGCGGCGGCACTGGCGGTGATTTCGGCACAATCAGGATTTACGGCGGCGATATTACTGCAACAGGCGGTCATGGTGCTGCGGGAATCGGTACAGGTGCAGGCGGTTCTGGAACAGCTCAAGGCACAATCATTATCGGCGGGGAAGGCTCTGTAACTGCTGAGGCTGGCACGGCATACGTAGGTCAAGGCTCAGGAATCGGGGGCGGGGTAGGGTGGTCAACAGCAAACGCAAGCATTACGATTGACCCAAGCACAAATGTAACCGCAACAGGCTACGCAAGCATAGGCTCAGGGGAAAACTCAGACAATGATACAACCTACATCTCAACATCTGTAGCTACTCCTCCCGCAAGACAGATTCCCGAAAGGCCGACACAGGAAGAACCCATAACTTATACCCTAGCCGACATTGAGCAGTTCTACAACTCTGACGGCGTATTCCTCACATCACAGCCCAAAACTCTCACAATCACTCAGGGCGACGGCCAAACCGCAAGCATTACCCTCTATGAGACCGACACAATAGAGGACGTTGCACGCAAAATCAATGACGTAATCGCCCATACATTCGGCAACGCAAAATACACCGACAACCCGAACAAATTCTGCACAATCTCAGACGGCACAAAGGGAACATCAGAATCCATTTACGGCAGGGAAGACATCTATAACGATGACGGAGACCTCACAGGCTACAATACTTACGCAACAATGCTGGTACGTTCGGCGATTCCCGGCAAGGACGGCGAGCTTAGTTTCTCCGGCGATGAGGACCTCCTCAAAGCATTAGGTCTCAACACGATACAGGAATCCACAGAGTCGCGA
>JAFSLR010000176.1 GCA_017448375.1 Synergistaceae bacterium
CGGGATTGACCATTGCCTCACAAGTCGCCTCACTATGGATAAAAACGGTTTATCTCTTGAAGTTGCAGGGGAAAATGGCGGCGATCGCTAATACGTCGTTCTTGTGGCACATTCTGAGATTGACTGTTGAGTTTTTCGAGCAGAGAATGGCCGGAGATATTGTCCAGCGTCAGCAGTCCAATCAGGAAATTACGAACACGCTGATAAATACGTTTACGCCTTTGTTGCTCGATTTCGCCGCAATGGTGCTGAATCTTGTCATCATGATAAATTACAGTCCATTACTTGCCTTGATAGGTATCCTGTCAGTCTTCATCAATCTCGTTATAGCAAAAATAATTTCAGCAAAGCGCATTGATATAGCACGGGTTCAGGCACGAGATATGGGTAATTTGCAGGGTACTACACTGATGGGAATTAACATGATCGAGACGATAAAATCAGCAGGAGCTGAGAACGGATTTTTTGCACGGTGGTCAGGCTTTCAGGCTAATGCATTTTCTCAGTCAGTAAGGTACGCAAAGTTAAACCAAACTCTTGGACAGCTTCCTTCTCTTTTAGCTTTGTTCACGTCGAACCTGATTCTGTTTCTGGGAATAAGGCTTATTATGAGCGGCGAATGGACGATAGGTTTAATTTCTGCGTTCAACGGCTATCTTCTGGCATTCTCCACTCCTGCAAGCTCTCTTATACAGGCGGGCCAGCAGATACAGGAAATGCGTACACAGATGGAACGTGTTCAAGATGTCTTCAAGTATCCTGTAGATACAGAGTATTCGGATATAAAAGCCTTGCCTGATGAAGAACTCGACAAATTATCCGGGCTTGTTGAGGTCAAACATGTAACTTTCGGCTACAACAAACTGGATAAGCCTATACTTGAGGACTTCTCCATGAGAGTTGAAAGAGGAAAGAGCGTTGCTATAGTTGGCTCTTCGGGGTGCGGCAAATCGACGGTGGCAAAGCTGATTACTGGTTTATACCCTGTGTGGAGCGGAGAAATCCTGTTTGACGGCAGACCTATAAACGAAATCAACCGCAATGTATTCACAAGTTCGGTCGCATGTGTGAATCAGGATATAACGCTCTTTGAGGACACCGTTGCGAACAATATCCGCATGTGGGACAAGTCGATAGAGAATTTCGAGGTAATCTTGGCGGCACGTGATGCTTCTATTCATGATGAGATAGTCCAGAGAGAAGGCGACTACTCTGCTGAAGTTCAGGAGGAAGGCAAAAACTTTTCCGGCGGTCAGCGTCAAAGAATAGAGATTGCTGGAGTATTGGCTCAAGACCCCACAATAATAATCATGGACGAAGCAACGAGCGCGCTTGATACTAAGACAGAATATGACCTTATGAAGTCCATTAACCAGAGGGGAATAACCCGAATAATAATTTCGCACAGGCTCTCGATAATCCGGGACTGCGATGAAATTATCGTTATGAAGGACGGGCATATTCTGGACAAAGGCACTCACGGCGAGCTTATGGGACGCTGTGAGTATTACACAGAGCTTATAACGAATGAGTAAAGCAGGAGAGAAAGAAGGGTAAAAATGTCAGGTTGGTTTGATGAACAGCTGAGAGCAAGGATACAGTCTGATGAAGATTCTTTCTCGAACGCTTTTAACGATATTTCTGAGGCAATATCAGGCCGCAGAATTTATGATGAAGTCCGTGAAAATGAGATAGCTAACGCCAGCAGTGCTATTGAGGAGATTGCGCGCTACTATAACATTCCTGAAGACTTCCTGAAGAAGCAGGCAGTCCGGGAAGATGAGACGCTTTCGGAGAGACTGGAAGACATTTTCGGGCAGTTTGGAATTATGCGCCGCAATGTACAGCTTAAAGATGGCTGGTATAAAGATGCTGCAGGTGTCTATCTTGGCATGACAAAAGAAGGCCGCTATATTGCATTGATACCGTCCAAAAATGGCTACGTCTACAAAGATTACGTTACAGGCCGGCGAGTTCGTGTAAGTTCCTCTACACAGAATAATCTTGATTCTGAGGGTATCTGCTTCTATACTCCTATGCCCGCACGTAAACTTGGAGTTAAAGACCTAGTGAGTTATGTCGCCCGTAGCCTCTCGGTTTCTGATGTTGTATATGTTGCCCTGATAACGCTTTTCATAACGTTGTTCTCGATGGTAACGCCATATCTGACCCAGATAATATATTCAGAGGTCATTTATTCCGGCGATATATCAAGACTTGGTGCAATATTTGTGTTCATAATCTTTTCGGGACTTTCTGCAACGCTTTTACGAATAGCGCGAACACTAGTACTTGCCAGAATTGAGGTCAAGGCTAATGTATCGGTAAATGCAGCGGTTATGATGAGGATTCTCACACTTCCTGCAACGTTCTTCAAGAAATTTTCGTCGGGCGAACTTTCAGAGAGAGCATCAGGAGTAAACAGGCTTTGCGGTTCTATGGTGAACGTGATTTTTTCCGCAGGACTTACAGCTTTCATCAGCCTGATTTACCTGCGTCAAATATTTATATTCACTCCTGTCCTTGTGATGCCTGCCCTCTGGATAATGACCGCGCTTTTTGTGTCTTCGGTGCTTCTGATTTGCGGTCATTCGCGGATTATGAATCAGAGACTTAGACTGCAGGCTCAAGAGTATGGTTTGCTGTACGCATTCATAACGGGCATTCAGAAAATCAAACTTGCAGGGGCAGAACGCAGGGCTTTTGCTAAATGGGCCGAACACTACAAGCATGAAGCAAAACTTATTTACGATCCGCCGTTATTCTTGAAACTCACGCCAGTTATACAGCCTGCGATTAGTCTAATCGGAACTTTCGTGTTGTATGTCAGAGCTTTCAATGCCCAAGTAACCCCGGAGGACTATATGGCATTCATGGCATCTTATGGCCTTCTGTCAGGAGCGTTTATCGCATTCTGCGGGGTAACATTGTCGATAGCTTCGATAAGCCCGATGATTGACATGATAAAGCCCATACTTGAATCAGAGCCGGAAATTTCGCACGGAAGAATATTATCAAAGGTAAGAGGCGGCATAGAACTGAATAATGTCAGCTTCAGATACAGCGAAAAGACACCGTTAATTCTGGATAAACTTTCGCTCAAGATACGTCCCGGAGAATATATCGCAATAGTCGGCAAGAGTGGTTGCGGGAAAAGTACATTGATGAGGCTTCTGCTTGGGTTTGAACGTCCTGACAGCGGAGTGATCTACTATGACGGGATCGACATTAAAACTTTGGATTTACGGTATCTGCGAAGTAATATCGGCTGTGTAATGCAGAACAGCGGACTATTTCCCGGAAGCATTTACTCGAACATCACAATTTCAGCTCCCCAGCTCACTGAAAAAGCGGCGTGGAAAGCGGCAGAGATGGCGGGAATTGCAGACGATATACGCAAAATGCCGATGAAAATGCAGACAATGATTTCTGAGGGTGCAGGAACGATCTCCGGCGGTCAGCGTCAGAGGATAATTATTGCACGAGCTATAGCCTCAAAGCCGAAAATATTATTGTTCGATGAAGCAACGAGTGCGCTTGATAACATTACGCAAAAAATAGTCTCTGATTCTCTGGATAAGCTCAGGTGCACAAGAATAGTTATTGCTCACAGGCTTTCAACGGTTAGAAACTGCGGCAGGATTCTTGTCCTTGACAGCGGGCATATCGCAGAAGAAGGAAATTATCAGGAGCTTATAGACAGGAAAGGTCTGTTTGCATCTCTCGTTGAACGTCAGAAGTTAGGCGAGGTGATTTCCTAAATCATGGAGATTTTCAGGACAGCTTTACGTTCATTATTGAGCAACCGAGTACGTTCAATCCTTACGATGCTGGGAATAATTATCGGCGTAGGGGCAGTTATCACGATGGTAGCTATAGGCAATGGTGCATCTAATCAAATGCAGGGACTTATTGAAGGTTTCGGAGCGAATCTTATTATAGTTGTTCCAGCACCGCCTAATACTACAGGTGCAAGAAGCGCGGCAGGAAGCGGAGCAAATCTTACGCTTGCAGATTCTGATGCTGTAGCGTCAGAAGGTTTTGCTGTTTTGCGTACAGCTCCAGAAGTAAGCAGCACAGCTCAAGTTGTGTACAGAAATAACAACTGGAATACGAGCATAACCGGCGGTACTCCCGATATACTCCCAGTAAGAACGTGGGAAGTAGCTAAAGGCGCATGTTTCTCGATTGCTGATGTTAGGAGCGGCGCGAAAGTCTGCGTGATAGGTCATACTGTAGCTAAAGAGCTTTTCGGTTATACAAACCCAGTAAACAGTACGATACGAATCCGCAATATTCCCTTCAGGGTAGTAGGAGTAATGAAATCCAAAGGCGCAAATTCATTCGGCCAAGATCAGGACGACTTTATACTCGTGCCAATCACTACAGCTCAAAGGCGGCTTTCTCGTTTCGGGACACGTGTAGACACAGTGAACCGCATTAACGTACAGGCAAAGACCAGAGAGTTGCTCGATACTGCCACATCTGAAACGAAGGCAATATTACGGCAGAGACATCGCATAGCTAAAGGAGTCGGCGATGATTTTGAGGTGCGTGATCTTACTCAAAATCTTGAGAGTGCGGCGAATATGGCTAAAACGATGAGCCTTCTGCTTGGTGCAATAGCATCAATATCGCTTGTAGTCGGCGGGATAGGCATCATGAACATCATGCTAGTGTCAGTGAGTGAACGTACCCGCGAAATCGGTATAAGAATGGCAATAGGAGCGCGTCCTTCAAATGTTCGTATGCAGTTCTTGACGGAAGCAGTAGTGTTGTCGCTTCTGGGTGGAGCGGTCGGAATAATGATGGGCTGGGGAATTTCAGGTGTTGCTTCTGCGTTTCTGCCTTTCGGTGCAATGGTTTCTATGGACTCTGTGTTTATAGCTGTAGGGTTCTCGGCAGGGGTTGGAATATTTTTCGGATTCTGGCCTGCGTGGAAGGCTTCAAATCTTGACCCTATTGTAGCGTTGAGGGCGGATTAACGATGAAGAAAATCATTATATGCTTGCTGATAGTGTTTTACTGCTCATCATCTTTTGCGCTGGAGAGTTCGGATAAAGTTTCGGGTCTTTCGCTTGTAGCCTGTCTTAAAATTGCGATTGAAAATCATCCTTCCTTGAAAAAATCTAAGGGAGCAGTCCGAGCCTCATCTGCACAGCTTGAACAAACGAAGACGGCTAATCGCTGGAAAGTTACGCTGACAGGCAGGACGAACTACAACGGCACTTATGATTACTGGGACGATAGGTATCATGACGGCAGTTTAGGCGTAAACGCTACAAAAACTCTTTATGATACTGGAATTAACAGGCTCAACCGTGAAATAGGTGCTGAGGATGTTCGTTCAGCCATAGAGAGTGAGCGCGGAACACAAATAACAGTAGCCGCCGCCGCGAAAAAAGCCTACTACGATTTAGTGTTAAAGATTTTGAATCGCGATGTTGAACGTGAGAAACTTTCCAATCTTGAGGAACATCTGAAGACTGCGCGGGGTATTTACGAAGTTGGTAACAGCTCACTTGTCGAGGTAACGAAGGCTGAAGCTGATTTCGCCAGTGCGAGGGTATCATTGCTGAAGGCAGAGAATGATATTCTGGTGTCTCAGGAAGCCCTGAAAGTAGCAATGGGAGTTACTGATTATGACACGTTTAACCTTGTGATCTTTACTGATATGTTTCTGCCCCAGCCAGCCGGAGAGATTGAACAGCTTATTAGTATTGCAATGGCTGACCGTTCTGATTACCGCAGAATAATAAGCGCAATCAGGAGGCGTGAACTTGAGATTAAGGCTGCGGCCCGTGATAGTTCTCCGACGATTACGGGTTCAATAGGCAGTGATTTATCAAAGCGGGAAGGCACACCGTCAACGAACAACTATAACTTCAATATCAATGTAAACATTCCGCTTGTGGACGGCGGGATGACAAAGGCTAAGATAGATTCAGCCCGTGCAATGCTTGAGCAGGAAGAAGCCGAAGAAGAAAGTTTGCGGCAGACTATAGCGCGTGATTTGAGGACTGCGGCATTATCACTCATGAACGCAATAGACAGGGTGAAGTCCTCAGAAATCAGTGTGAAGTATGCTGAAGATAATCTTGCGCTTGCACGTGGACGTTATGAAGTGGGTGTAGGCAGTCCGCTTGAAGTCAGCGATGCGGTATCGACGCTGGCGACTTCACGTTACGCACTGTATCAGGCACTCTATGATGCTCAGGCCGCGAGGACAGAACTTGATGAAGCTATGGGGCATTTGCCTCCTGAACTTAACATTGAAGGGAACATGTAAAGATGATTGCAGGGATAAAGAGGCTTTTTATATTGTTGTTAATCTTCGGGGCGGGTTTCGGTATCTGGAAATATGTAACTCGTGATCAGTCAGTTCACTATTCATTCACGACGGCAGAAGTTACACGCGGAGATATAACTTCGACAGTAACAGCGACGGGAGAACTAAGCGCGGTTGATGTTGTTGAAGTAGGAACGCAGGTATCAGGGCGAATTGAAGAGATATATGCTGATTTCAATTCCGAAGTTAAGGCCGGACAGCTAATAGCACTGATAGACCCTTCAGTTGCCAGACTGGAACTCAGAGAAGCAGAAACGAGTCTTGGGGTGGCTCTAGCCTCCGTTAAGAGTGCCAGAGCCGCACTGAAAGATGCCCAGAAGAAATTAACTCGCAACAGGGAGTTATTACGCAAGAAATTTATAGCTCCAAGCGAAGTTGATACTACAGAAGCTGATGTCGAGATGAAACAGGCATCACTAGAGGAGGCACTTTCACGGGTTGAACAGGCAAGGACTCAGCTTGAACGCAAGAGGACAGACCTCAACTACACGCGCATAACTTCGCCAATAACAGGAGTGGTTATAGACAGGCAGGTAGACGCAGGACAGACAGTAGCGGCTGGCTATCAAACCCCTACGTTGTTCAAGATAGCCAAAGACCTTACGCAGATGCAAATCAAGACGAAGGTTGATGAGGCAGATATAGGGCATATTAAGGCAGGCCAGAAGGTTACGTTCAGGATTGATGCGTTCCCTGAAGAAGATTTTGAGGGGAGGGTTGTTCAGGTACGAATAGCACCAGAAACAACGGACAGCGTAGTAACGTACACAGTTATAATCAACGTCAATAATCAGGAGCAGAAGTTAATGCCCGGAATGACCGCCAATGTTTCGATTGAGACCGAGCACTACGATGATGTACTTCGTTTGCCGACAGCCTCATTGAGATTTACTCCCTCAGAAGAATTATTGAGCACAATATCATTTGATACTGCACTCCTTGAAGGACAGAAGGGACTCAATGAAGCCACTGTGTGGGTGGAACGGAACGGAAAACTAGACAGAGCCGTAGACATAGTAACTGGAATTTCCGATAACCGCTGGACGCATTTAGTTAAAGGCGGTCTTTCTGAGGGTGAGAAGCTCATCATCAATGCTCAGGCTGTGAGATGACAGGAGCAGGGCATGGCGATCATTGAAGTTGAGAATCTTGTAAAGATTTACAAGACAGGAGATATAGAGCTTCGTGCACTTGATGATGTAACGTGCACAATCAACAAGGGTGAATTTGTGTGCATAATGGGGCCTTCAGGTTCTGGTAAGTCCACAATGATGAATATTCTGGGCTGTCTCGACGTTCTTACTTCAGGGAAATATATTCTTGATGGTATTAGCGTCAAGGGTCAGAGCAGGGCGGCACTTGCGGACATGCGCAACCAGAAAATAGGCTTTGTGTTTCAGGGCTATAACCTTTTACAGAAGGCCGATGCTCTAGAAAATGTTGAAATGCCCTTAATGTATAGAGGAGTCCCGTCGTCAGTCAGACGTAAGATGGCTAAAGAAGCACTGGAGAGCGTAGGACTTGGCGACAGGATACATAACCGTCCTGTGCAGATGAGCGGAGGGCAGCAGCAGAGGGTAGCTATAGCCCGCGCTATTGTCGGGAAAGCTCCTATACTGATGGCTGATGAACCGACAGGAGCACTTGACACTAAGACGACGGTTGAGATTATGCAGATATTTACGGCACTTCATGAGGAGGGCACGACAATAATTCTTGTAACGCATGAGCCGGACATAGCGACATGGAGTCAAAGGGTGTTGCGTTTTCGTGATGGAAAGCTCGTAGCAGATGAGGAAGCTCCGAAGGATTCATCAGGGGAAAATGAGATTAAGCCCGGCACTATTTAGCCAAATTTCAACGGAGGGTAAAATGTTAATCAGCAAACAAACCAATGGAACAGAACTCACTGTAGCACTTGACGGCAGACTTGATACAACGACAGCTCCAGAGCTTGAGGCTGAATTGAGGGGAAGTATCAAGGACATAAAGGAGCTTGTATTTGATATGACAAAGCTCGCTTATATTTCGTCAGCAGGACTTCGTGTTTTGCTGAAGGCGCAGAAGGTTATGAATAAGCAGGGTAAAATGGCAGTGAAGAATGCAAATTCTGACATTGTAGAAATATTTGAAGTAACAGGATTTGACGAAATTCTGAACATAGAATAGTGAGCGGGGGCATAAAGTGAAAGAGCTTACGATGGAAGCGGACGTGAAAAATCTTGAGCAGGTTATGACGTTCGTAGATGAGCAGCTTGGAACGCTCAAGTGTCCTGCGAAAGTACAGAGCCAGATAGATTTAGCAGTGGAAGAGCTTTTTGTGAATATAGCGCATTATGCCTATAATCCCGAAACCGGCACTGTTGAAGTCAAAGTTGAGATTAAGGAAAATCCTGTGTCAGTCGTAATAACGTTCAAGGATTCAGGAATGCCTTACGATCCATTGCGAAAGCCTGATCCAGATGTTACGTTGTCTGCGGAGAAAAGGGAAATAGGCGGGCTTGGTATATATCTCGTGAAGAAGAACATGGACAACATATCTTACGAGTATGAAGACGGGAAGAATATATTGACCATCAGGAAAGATTTTTAATGAAGGAGAAGTTTTATTGTCATGACCGTAGTTGCCATCTCTGTCCAGCACCTGATTGAAAGACTAGGCTGTGATTTTGCTTTTGCGAACGTTCGATATATTTTGTCAGGCGGACGTAGAGAAAATAGTGATAGTGATGGAAATTAGTCATGAGTTCCCAATTCGTTTGGTTACTCTGCGGAAGAAACGGAACTGGAGTCAGCAGTTTGTGGCAGATAAATTAGGGCTAAGTAACAGGACAATCTGCAAGTGGGAGACAGGACGATGGCTATGTAATGCGATGTTCTGTTATAATTATCAAAATATAAATTAGAATTGTAGGTGTTTTATATTTGGCAATAGCTCAAGAGGAAGTAATAATAGCTCAAGAGGAAGTAATCGGTGATTTCCTTCATGACATTATCAC
>JAFSLR010000177.1 GCA_017448375.1 Synergistaceae bacterium
CCCTATTCCAGTATCAGCTACAGAGAAATTCAGGTATACTATATCGGGATTGTCCGCAATCTTCTCATAGCCAATGTGAAATGTTACGCTGCCCTTTTCAGTGTACTTTACAGCGTTGGTGAGTATGTTCGTAACTACCTGCTTGATTCGTACCTCATCGCCGTAAAGCATTTTGGGAATGTTTTCGTCAAAGTCCAGTTTCAGCAGAAGCCCCTTCTTGTCGGCTCTTGCCTGTATC
This sequence comes from Synergistaceae bacterium, assembly GCA_017448375.1. Taxonomy (GTDB): domain Bacteria; phylum Synergistota; class Synergistia; order Synergistales; family Aminobacteriaceae; genus JAFUXM01. The sequence continues at coordinate 239 of JAFSLR010000177.1, forward strand.
ATGTTGACGAGATCATTGATTACGGAAGAGAGATCGTAATTGACGGGAATAATGTCCATCTTGCCAGCTTCGATTTTTGAGAAGTCGAGAATGTCATTCACGATACCAAGCAATGTTGCCCCTGCCGTTCTGATATTCTCGGAGTATTCAATAATGCTCGGCTCTTCACTCTCACGCAAAATCATCTCGTTCATTCCGAGTACTGCGTTGATTGGCGTTCTGATTTCGTGTGACATATTCGACAGAAATGAGGATTTCGCTTCATTCGCTGCTGCTGCTCGTTCTGCTTTCTCGTTGAACTCTTGAGCAAGGCGGGCTTTCTTGTTTGAGTGCCAAATGATAAGGGACAACACAGCGATAACTAGGCATGATACTATAATCGTCAGGATAAATATCTTCCTCAATGTGGCAAACGCAGACGTTGTATCAAACACTGACAGGCATAACCAGTTATTAGCCACTGGCATTGTGTAAACTATGTAATCAGCCCCTCCAAACCTAAACGAGAAGAATTTTTCATCGGAAGAACGCAGCTTCTCTATCAGCGTACTGCCGAATGTGCCTTTTTCGCTGATATAGCTTTGACCGATTTTAGACCTGTCGGAGTGCGCTATCACCTTATATTTCCTGTCAAGAACTATCTCCATGTCGGTCTGATTACGGGCGTTAAGTTCCTCTGTCAAGGCTTGCAGATGTTCCATCGAGAAATCCAACGCCGCAACGCTTTTTACATCGCATAACGTCTTCGCAAGCGTAATCATTGTTGTATTGGTATGCACATCGAGATAGGGATCAATAACAGCAACTCTTCCGATGTTTGCCTTTGCTCCAATGTACCACGGGCGTGATGAAGGGACGAAATCGTCCCCTGTGTCAAATCCAGTTCCGTCAAGAAAATCATTGCCTACAACGGCGTATATTCCTGTTGACTTTCCAGACGTAATATTGACTATCGCGGCGGATTGGTTCACAAGAAAGTCGAGTATTTCCTTCTGTGGCCTACCATCACGAATCATGTCGTCAAGAGTATGTGAGGCCAGCGTTAAGATGTCTATTCCTGTAGAAAGGTATTTGTTGATCTGTTCAGCTGATTTCGTTGCGGTGAGTTCTATGTTCACTATTATTCTCTGCTTCATCTCGTGCTGAAGCATTGCATAGTAGGCTATGACTACACTCAGGAAGAACAGAATGATTATCGTAGTTACATCAACTTTCTTTAAGGCGGAGTTGCCGTTCTTTTCTTTTTTCGTATCCATGCTTCATTTTCTCCTTATTGACGCTACTTTACGACTGTAATATCGCTTCCGAACCATTTTTGGGATATTTTGCCTAAAGTACCGTCAGCCTTCATTCCGCTGATGACTTCCTGCACCCTGTCCCCAAGTTTTCGGTCGTTCTTCCTGAAGCCTATTGCCAGTTCTTCCTCGCCAAGATTATCGGAGAGGACAAAGTACCGTTCGCTGGTTGAGAAAATGAAATAACACGCAACCAGTGAATCAACGAGGGCAGCATCAAGTTTCCCTTCCTTTAATTGCTGAAGAACCAACATGTTGTCATCAAGCGGAACAACTGTAACATCGTTGATAATATCAGTCGCTTTGAGTGCTTCCTGCGTAGTTAAACCTGCCCGCACACCTATTGTCTTGCCTTTGAGACCGTTCAACCACTTTACCCTGCTGTCATCGCGGATAACAAAGATGATATCTTCCTTCACATATGCTTCTGACAACCTCATAGCCTCGACCGCTTCAGGAATAACCGACATACTGCCTATGCAGTCTATAGTTCCGTCCCGCAGTTCGTTTTCCTTGTTGTCCCAATCAATAGGCCGTATTACAAGCTCAATGCCCAGCCTTTTGCTGACCTCACGCAGGAGATCGATGTCAAAGCCAACTATTTCACCTTTATCATTCACAAAGCTCATGGGCGGAAATGCGATGTCGACACCAAGAGCTATATGTCCTGCTTCAAGCACTCTTCGCAAAGAAACATCTCTTTCGTGGACTTTATCTCGCGAGTCGCTGCCAAAGTAAACCATTCCTATGGGAAGCAACGTTGCGCACGCTGACACAATCAGCAATTTCTGCATCTCCTTTGGCATCAGCCTTTTACCTGCCATAGCTCGCGCAACCGTAATTCCTTTAGCACGTTTTTTTTTCGCGTCGTAATCTTTCACGATTCTTCTGAGTGTGAAGGAGAGAAGTAACAACGCAATCAGGTTTGGTAGTGCCATTAAGCCGTTAAGAGTGTCAGATATATCCCATAGATTAGTCAGAAACTCGTTGCCAACCAAGCCGAAGAACTGCGCTCCTGCCGCGCCGAACAAAATCATCGTAATCATAAGAAGTTTCATGACACTCTTGACCCTAACGCCAAACATATACGTTATTGCCGTCTCAGCGTACCAATACCAGCCCAGAGTTGTCGTAAAGGTAAACAGCAGGAAGCCGATTGAAAAAATGTATTTGCCAACAGGTCCTAACGCGAACTCAAACGCCCTGAGTGCAAGCTGTGAGCCAGTAAGTTCAGGCGTGTCGGTCAGCGTTCCAGTAACAAGAAGAATAAGGGCTGTCATAGTGCAGATAACGATTGTATCTAGGAAGACCTCGAATATCCCGTAGAAGCCCTGCTGTACTGGGTGCGCTACATCTGCCGTAACATGCGCCATAGGAGCGGAACCCATGCCGGCCTCATTGGAGAATACTCCGCGAGCAATGCCCCTATGAACTGCCTCCTTAACGCCCCAGCCTGCAAGCCCTGCCGTAATGACTGAGGGATCGGGGTTGCTGAAAGCCATGCGGAATGATTCGGCTATAATAGCGGGTATGTGCGATGCATGACTTACGAGGATAATGATGGCACTTACGATATAGAATACGGCCATGAATGGAACAATTAGCACCGTAACTCGTGAAAGACTGGAGAGGCCGCCTATAATGACCAGCCCCACTAAAACGGCCATTACGAGGCCGCTGTAAAGGTGATCCACGTTCCAGCCTAAGAACAGTGCTTCTGCTACAGAGTTTGCCTCTGTTGCCGCGCCAGAGCCTAAAACAGCAAGTATTGTGAAGAGCGAGAACAGAAACGCAAGCAGCTTGCCGATGGGCTTCCATATGCCGCCGCGTTCACATAATCCGTTCTCAAGAATGTACATTGTGCCTCCACGCCAATCACCATGTGCGTCCTTCTGCCTGTAATGAACCGCTAATGTTACTTCTGCGAACTTGGTACACATTCCAAAGAGGGCAGAAATAAGCATCCAGACCAGCGCACCCGGCCCGGCAAGATGAAGTGCAGTCGCTACACCTGCTACATTGCCAGTTCCAACAGTCGCGGCTATAGCTGTAGCCATTGCAGCAAAAGATGAAACGGATTTATCATTCTCGCCTTCTTTTCTGAAACTGAAGACTTCTGCCATTGCTGAGAGAAAATATCGCAACTGTGGCAATCTCAGTAAAAGCGTCAAATAAACACCCGTACCAACCAATAACGTCAGGCCGGGTATTCCCCATACGAAGTTACTTATGACTCTGTTAATTCTAATAATCGTTTCCATGCAACTTGAGCTTCTCCTAAAATTTTTATTATTCTTTCAGGGAAAAATAATTTTTTGAAGATAGTCAAGTCGACTTTCACGCAGAAAAATAAACGTTTATGCTGAATATTTTGTAGGGTATTTCACAGCTGATAATATCGCTCTTTTCGTGGGCATCTATCTTTGAGGGTTCAGAAAATGTTTTGTCTAGGAAGTACAGTATCTGCTTACCATAAACAGGCGGGAAATCTGCCGCAAACACTAACATGTCGCCCG
>JAFSLR010000178.1 GCA_017448375.1 Synergistaceae bacterium
ACATCTACACGCCCGGCGACCTCGTGAAGGAAGGCAAGTTAGTCAAGAAGGACGCGAACGGCAAATACATTCCGCCGAGCCACGCAAAATCACACATCACGAAATAATTTTTTGAGAGGAGCAAAACTAAACACAATGGCACATCATGAAGTAACACCTGAAGAAATCGCAATGCTTGAGGAAATGGTCAAGAAGGCCAAAGCAGCAGCAGAAGTAATCGCAACGTATGACCAGGAAAGAGTCGACCGCCTTGCACGCGCAATCTGTGCAGCACTCTACCCGCTCAAAGTCTGGGGACCCATCTGCGATGAAGCCGTTGACGAGACCAGACTCGGCGACAAGGTAACCAAACGCAACAAGCGCAATAAGCTCAAACTCATTCTCCGCGACTGCTTACGACAGAAGAGCGTCGGAATCATCGAGGAAATTCCCGAAAAAGGACTCGTGAAGTACGCAAAGCCCGTAGGAGTCATCGCAACGCTTGTTCCCACAACAAACCCTTGCGTTACCCCCGCAGGTCAGGCAATTTACGCCGTCAAAGCACGCGACGTTCTCATCTGCTCGCCTCACCCCAGAGCAAAGAAGACAACCTGCAAGACCGTCAACATTATCCGCGACGTTTTAGCGCGTGAAGGTGCTCCCGCTGACATCGTACAGGTAATCGAAGAGCCGAGCATCACATTAACGCAGGAATTGATGAAGATGGTTGACCTCGTTATCGCTACGGGCGGCCGTCCTATGGTCAGGGCTGCTTACTCGTCAGGCGTTCCGGCTTACGGTTCAGGCGCAGGGAACTCAACCGTCATCGTCGACAACACAGCCAACACTAAAGAGCGTGCTTACGAGGCAGCAACAAACACAAGAATCTCAAAATGCGCAGATTTCGGATCGGGCTGCTCATGCGACGGTAACTTAATCGTTCATGAAGATGTCTATGACAACTTTGTGGAAGGACTCGTTAAGGAAGGCGCGTATCTCCCGACATGGGAAGAGGCCGAAAAGATTAAGGCTGTTATGTGGGACGAGACTGGCCACAGACTCCCCGATACAGTCGCAATCAGCGCACAGGCTCTCGCGGAAAAAGCAGGGTTCACGATTCCCGCTGACCGAAAGTTCATCGCAGTACCCAACAACGGACAGAAGGAAGGCTTCACTATCCGCAACGCTGAGGATATCAAGAAGTGCATCGGAAAGCAGCATTTCTTCAGCACCGAGAAACTTACGACACTGTTGACGCTCTTCAAGTACGGCGGAGAGTTCCAGACTGCACTCGACATAATGCAGGAGATTTTCGACAAGTCCGGCGGTAAGGGTCATTCATGCGGACTCTACTCGTTCGATGACGATCACATTCACCGTCTCGGAATGTGCGCGCCCGTTTCACGCTGCATGATTCGCCAGCCGAACAATCGCGGCAACGCTGGAAGCGCAACAAACGGAATGCCCCCCACAAACTCAATGGGCTGCGGCACATGGGGCGGAAACATCGTAAGCGAGAACATCACCCTCAAGCACTACATGAATACGACATGGGTAGCGCGTCCGATTCCAGAGGATATGCCCTCACTCAAGGAGCTTTTCGGCGAGTTCTATCAGGACGGAATGGACGAGGAATAATCCTTAATCCGAATTTCACAGCAGACTCCGTGTAAAAGCGGGGTCTGTTTTTTTGTGCTTGTGTAAAAATTTGGAAGGAACTGTGCAGACGGCATGAAGATATAAAAATCGGAAGGCTTATGCTAAAATATTGTTTGTAGGATTAATATTTAGCACGGCCAACTGTTTATTGGCTACCTTCCGTTTATGTTCATTATAACATAGCGGTGCAGGTTGAGTATGGTCGTGCATATTAATTTATTGTGAAAATTTTTAGGTAAGGAGCGTGGGATTTTATGACTTTCAGGAAAAACGGACTCTTCAAAATTCTTCTGGTGATTCTTTTTCTTTCGTTTGTTTCGGGCGGTTGCGGAGGAGGCAGCAGCGGAGGCGGATCATCACGGGGTAACGGCAATAACGGCAACAGCAATACAGGACAGGGCACAGAAATTAATGGAACGTGGGAGATTGTATCAGGATATGCGGTAATGTCGCAGGACTATTCCGGGAAAATTGAGACATATCACTTCACATACGCCGGGAAAAATGAACCAGTTGAAATTGAGATGACACAGACATACGGATATTACATGCCTAGACTTACAGGCAAAAACGTAGCTAACGGCATGATACTTACGGTTTTTTTCACGAAAGACAAGAGCAATTACGAACAAGAAATAATGTTTACAACAGGGGCATTCACTTACGAAGGCAACGGAACTTACCGCATGAGTACAGGATATGACCCTGACGGCAACGGAACGAATGACAATATTGTGAACGGCGAGTTTGTCATGAAACTTGAAGATGAAAACACGCTGAGATGGATTGAACATGGAGAAAGCAACACCGATATAGATATAGGCTTCTCATACACGGCTTATCACTATGAAATCGTCCTCAAGAGAGCCGGAAGCAGTTACGACCCCAACGACTACAACAACAATACATCCCCAGACAACAACAACACGTCCCCGAATACCAACAACAGT
>JAFSLR010000179.1 GCA_017448375.1 Synergistaceae bacterium
CCATGACTGACGCAATAAAGGACGCACTCATTCAGGCACGCAAAGCCGCCAAAGATATGGAAGAACAAGCCCGTACTCAGACCGAGAAAATTCTCGCTGAGGCTGACGAGGAAGCAAAGAAACATGTTGCCGAAGCTGACGGACTCGTTCAGGCGCGAATTGATGAGGCAGAACGAAAAGCTAACGACATAATAGCTCAGGCAAAAATTTCGGCTGAGGAAATCACACAGTCAACCAAAGACAAACGCGCTCAGGCTGAATATTCGCTCTCAAACATCGAACACGAATTAGAGTCGAAACGACGTGAAGCCGAACTCAAAGCCGAAGAAATTATATCGTCAGCAAAAACAGAGGCACAAAAAATTCTCGGTGATGCCGAACGCGAAACTGCCCAATATGAAAGCCAGATTAGGACACTGACTCTTCAGAAACAGCAGTTCTTGAAGGACGCTTATTCGCTGCTGATAGATTTCGGGAAAATTGTTGACCGCGCACAGGAAGATATTGACGCAGAGGCCGCAGAATTTCCGCCCGAAGAGATTCCCGAAAGAATGCCGGATATTACAGCTTCCCCCGAATCTCACGTCAGCATTCCCCAAAACCCCGAAGTAAACGCCGGAACAGTGAATGATAACGCAGAAGAGGAATAACGCCCGATTAACATCACCCGTAACAATCCTCGCAGGAGTCGGCCCGAAAAAAGCTGAGGCGTTCGCCAAACTCGGAGTAATTACGCTTGAGGATCTCTTTTTCCTTATGCCAAGACGATATGAGGACAGGAGATTCCCCAAGCCTTTATCAGAGCTTCAGCCAGGTAACATTGAATGTGCAGTTGCTTACGTCTCTGATATTGCGGAGAATAACGGACGGACTGAGGCTATCATAAGCGATGACTCAGGGATTGCGCGTGTTGTTTGGTTCACGGACAAAATCGCGGAGTTTGTTCGCGTCGGAATGAAGCTCGCACTTTACGGGCAAATCAGCAATTATTACATTGAGCCGCAATTCTCACACCCTGAGTTTGAGATTCTCTACAGAAACAGGACTCCGAAAATAATCGGCAGAATTTTTCCCATTTACCCGGCAACAGCAGCATTAACTCAAAGGGAGATAAAGAAGTTTGTTGATAATTCCCTTGAGGCTTACGCTGAGTCGTGCCTTAACGATTTTCTACCGAAACGAGTCCTTAAACGCTATAAGATGATGAGCCTTAAAGATGCCGTGTTGACGATACATAATCCGCCGGACGAAGACAAATTCATACGCGCAAGAAACAGATTGTCATTTGATGAATTGTTCCTCCTTCAGGCCGGAGTCATAATGCGCAGAAGAGATTTTACCGGGAAATATCACGCTGACATCATAAAGCCGGGAAAAATTTTCTCACAGTTTGAGGAGAGACTCCCGTTCAATATGACGGACGCTCAGAAAATAGCCGTCTACGAAATCTTGCAGGACTTAGAGAAGCCTTACCCTATGAACAGATTATTGCAGGGTGATGTAGGGTCGGGGAAAACTCTCGTCGCAATTTTCGCTATGCTTGCGGGAGTCGATTCGGGGGTTCAGTCAGCGTTCATGGCACCGACAGAAATTCTGGCTCAGCAGCACTACATGAGTCTGAAGAAGTTTCTTGATCCTCTCGGAGTCAAATCAGCACTCCTCACAGGAAGCCTCAAGCCATCAGAACGCCGAGAGATTTTAGCGGGACTTTCTGACGGTACGATAAATATTGCGGTCGGGACTCATGCTCTCTTCTCTGAGGGCGTAACGTTCAGAGATTTGGCACTGGTTATTGTTGACGAACAGCACAGGTTCGGAGTCTTACAGCGCGGAAGCCTCACAGCAAAAGCTATAGCCCCTCACGTACTCGCAATGACAGCAACGCCGATTCCCCGTACCCTTGTGATGTCGATATACGGAGACCTTGAAGTCTCAACTCTCAACGAAATGCCCAAAGGCCGAAAGAAAATCAAGACAACATCATTACCCCCTAAGCAGTCAAAAAAAGTATTCGGAATGATTCGCGAACAAGTCAGCAAAGAACATCAAATATATTGGGTGTGTCCAGTAATTGATGAGAGCGAGAGAGATTTGCACAGCGTAACAGAAGCATATGAGCGTATAAACTCGGCCATGCCCGAAATGAGAGCCGCTATACTTCATGGCCGTATGCCAGCTGATGAAAAGTCGCGCGTAATGGATGACTTCAACGCCGGAAAGATTGATATTCTCATTGCGACTACGGTTATTGAAGTAGGTGTTGACGTTCCGAACGCTACAATGATTGTCATACAGGATGCCGGGCAGTTCGGGCTTTCGCAGCTTCACCAGCTCAGGGGGCGAGTCGGTCGCGGAAAGTCTCAAAGTTACTGCGTCTTGCTTGAGAATAACGATATTACTGACACGGGGCGTGAAAGAGTTTCGGCGATGGTGAATATTTCAGACGGTTTCGAGCTTTCGGAACAGGATTTGATTCAGCGCGGGCCGGGTGAAATTTGCGGGACACATCAGCACGGTGTAACGGATTTCAAGGTTGCCGACTTAGTGAGGGACGAGAAAATATTAATCCTAGCGCGCGATGAGGCAAAAATACTTCTTGATGACGATCCTAATTTGAGCGGTGAGCCGGAACTCAAACGGGAAATTCTGCGGAGGCTCGGCGGAGTCCTGGAGCTTGCTGCGACATCATGAGGAACTGGGAAGAACTCATTGACCCCGAAAGCGAATCGCGGGAAAAATTCTTTGCGTACCTTCTCCGTAAAACCTCAACGCGAAAACAGGCTCAGGAATATTTACGGCGAATGAAGCTCCCTGAGTCTTTGATGAATGAGGCTGAAGACGCAGGACTGATTGATGACTCGGCGTATGCGAAGTTGTTTGCTGAAGGTCATACTTCATGGGGGAACGCTAAAATCTCATATGAGCTTTCAATGCGCGGAGTCTCAAGGGAAAATATAAGGCTTGCGCTTGATGAAATTGCTGACGAAACCGAAAGGGCGCGTGAAATTTCTGAGGGCTTGAGGGAGTCTGGGATTGATGACAGGAAGATAGCTGCCCGGCTCATGTCCAGAGGATTCACGAACAGGGCAGTGAATGAGGCTTTACGCAAATAATTCCGAGATTATATCCGCGACTCTTTCTACCTTGTTGGCCTTAACGACATTTGAACCGCAGAAGAATAATCCGGTCTCCCAGTTCCCGACTTGAGCGTCAACCAACGCCGCCGCAATGCAGAATGTCTCCTTCGTCTTTCTGTAACGGCAATGCGACAGACAGTTCGCGAAACACGGTTTGCTTTCAACGTTTCCTTCGAGGTATTTTGCGACAAACGGATTCTTTATCGCCCTTCCCGGCAAACCCGCAGGACTGTGAATGAGTACAACATCTTCTTCCTTCGCGTCAATATAGGCCTGTTTGAATCTGTCGGACGCATCGCCCTCAACGGTGCACGCGAAACGAGTCCCCATTTGAACCCCCGAAGCCCCAAGCGAAAACACTCTCTCAAGGTCGGATTTGTCCCAGATTCCTCCGGCTGCAATAACTGGTATGTCGCTCTTCATCTCATCACGTACGTAACGCACGACATCAGGTACAGCATTTTCGAGCCTCAGCGCAGGATCGTAGACCTGTTCAATCGTCATCGCTCCCAAATGCCCTCCGGCTGTCGCAGGTTCTTCAACCACAAAAGCATCGGGGACTCTGTGATATTTCTTCTCCCAATGGCGCGTAATGAGACTCGCTGCTTTTGCTGACGAAACTATAGGCACTAACGCAACATCGGGAAAATCTTTCGTGTAATCCGGGAGTCTCAGAGGGAGTCCGGCACCTGATATGATGATGTTCGCTCCGCCTTCTGCTGACGATCGCACCTGCCTGTCGTAATCCGTAAGTGCAACCATGCAATTCACCGCGATTATACCTTCAGGGCCGGCGATTGATTTTGCTTTTGATATTGCTTCCTTTATGACGATTTCGTTCACGTCAAAGTAATTATGCTTTTCTATCTGGTACAGCGGTGAATCATGTGCAAGTCCTACGCTTGCGATTGTACCTATACCGCCGTTTTTCGCAACATGGCCGGCTAAGTTCGGCCCGGATATATCGACTCCCATTCCCCCCTGTATTAGAGGGTAACGAGGCTTATATTTCCCTATCTTTAATACAGGCATGGCTTCTTTCAATTCAAGCACACCTTTCTTTTTGTTATAATTACGCAAAGTATATCACGTTAAGCCCGATTTATTTATACACGTTTAAGACTCACGGTGAAACATGTACCTTCACCCTTTTTGCTTACGGCTGAAATTTTCCCTCCGTGCGCCTCAACTGTAGCCTTCACGATTGCGAGTCCGACTCCGCTTCCGCCCGTTACCCTAGTGCGCGACTCATCAGCTCTCCAGAAACGCTCAAAGATATTCGGCAAGTCTTCCGGCGAGATTCCGATTCCAGTATCAGCAACTTCAATCACCGCTTCTTTATCACGAGCGTAAAGCCTGAGTTTTACATTTCCGTTTTTGTCGGTGTAACGGAGAGCGTTAGACAGAAGGTTATCTATTACATGACGGAATTTTTCGCGGTCAATCTCACATTTAACATTCTCAAGCTCAGATGAAAGATTTATTCCTGCTTTCGTGAAAACTGGATTGAAACTCTCAATCACATACGCAAGAAATTTCTTCATGTCTGTAACTTCAAGATTAAGCCGCAAAGTATCGCCCTCAATCCTCGACAATACATCAATATTCCCGATTAAATCCGCAAGCCTCGTCATCTCGTTTACGCAGAGAGTCAAGCGTTCGGGAGTCGGCTCTAATATCCCGTCAGCAATCGCCTCAATCTGAGTTCTTGTTACGGTTAATGGAGTCCTCAGTTCGTGGGCAACATCAGTCATCAGCCTTCTGCGTAATTTCTCCTGACCCGACAATGAACGCCCTAAATCCTCAACCCCACGTGTAAGCGCGTCAAGTTCACGAATCCCAACAGGCTTCGACTCCCCGTGAACATCATAATCTCCCCTCGCAATATCTTTCGTCCTCTCAATCGCATTTATCACGGGACGGCTTAATTTCCCCGCAACAAAATATCCCAGTCCGCAAGCAAACACTATCATCACGAATGCCCCCGAAAGTGTGTAGCGCACAAGATACGATATGAACGACATCTCATAGCGTCCTGAAGGTATACGGCGTTCAATTTCGAGTCGTCCGGCGTTCCTTGAGAGTCTCACCGTAATATGCTCTGTTTCGGCGCGTGAATAATGATTTCCCCCAATGTGAAGAGGCTCAAGCGTATACACTTCACGGGAATTTGAGTCGATTAATGATATTGTCATTCCCCACCATTGGGGGGCAGGTCTGAGAATGTCCCTTACTCTTTGGGGATTCCAGACTCCGCCCTCTTCACGGTAGAGTACGGATAACGACTCGCCTAAGTTTTCGAGGTCAGCCTGCCTTCTGTTTATCTGGTAATTTCTGAAACCTTCAACGCTCATCTTCAATCCCAAAAACGGAACAACAATTCCCGCAAAGATTGCCAGAATAACATAAAGCATTAAGAAGTGAGAACGAAGAGACCTACTTCTCATCATCAAACCTGTAGCCGAATCCGTAGACTGTTTTTATCCAGCCGTTTTCGTGGCCTGGTTCGGCGAGTTTCTTGCGCAAGTTTTTGACGTAAGTGTCAATCGTCCTGTCGAAACCGTCGTAATCATCTCCGAGTGCAGAGCGTATAATCTCATCTCTTGACCATGTTCGTATTGGTTTTGAAGCGAGAGTTGAG
>JAFSLR010000180.1 GCA_017448375.1 Synergistaceae bacterium
AGTCTTTACGCGCATGAACGAAGCCCCTGCGCCCGTAACACCTGCGCCCGTAACGCCTGCACCCGTAACACCTGCGCCCGAACCAACCCCAGAGCCTACACCCAATCCTGAACCCGTAACCCCGAAACCTGAAATGCCCACAGAGTTCCCGCCGATGCCGAAAGTGAGTCTTCCTCCTCAGAATCTCAACATTGACGGCGTTTGGGGAGCTTACGTAGACGGCAAGCAGTTCATCACTCAGTATCAGGGGAAAAATTATTACGGCTGGATTGACGGCCAGCCCTCAGAGATGGGAATAATCACCATAAAGGGAAAAACTTTATCCGGCAGGAACAATAACGGCGTTGAGTTTACAGCAGAGCTTGAGCTTTCAGAGGACGGAAAAGAGCTGTCTCTTACATTCGAGAACGGGAACACAATCCGCTACCAGAAATTACAGTAACAGAAAACAAAAAATGAGGCCTCCGGGGGATTCCTGAAGGTCTCACTTTTCACTTAATACTCAAAAATTATTCCAACAATCGCAGAAAAAACTATCCAGATTACAGGGTGAAGTTTCTTCGTGAAAGTTACGGCATGAGTGAACGCCAAGAGAATCACAGCGAGTATTGCCGCCTTAATGTTCACACCCTCAGAGAAGCCCCCGTAAAGGAACACTACACGCGCAAGAATTAATCCCGCCGCCGTAATCATGGCCGAGCTTGCCGGGCGCAAACCGTAAAACGCTCCGTTGACGAACTTGTTCTCGTGGAACTTCGAGAGGAACGCAGCCACAATCAAAATCACAATAACACTCGGAGCAATTAAACCAAGCGTAGAGATTACAGCACCGGGGACTCCTGACGTGATATAGCCCGCATATGTCGCCATGTTCACACCGATGGGGCCGGGAGTCGATTCTGAGACCGCTATCATGTCCGCCAAATCTTGACGGGTGAACCATCCTGTACGGTCTGAAATATCGTAAAGGAACGGAAGAGTCGCCATTCCTCCGCCGACAGCAAATAATCCTGTCTGGAAAAATTCCCAGAATAATTTCGCGTATAACATCATTATTTCTTCACCATCACTTTCAGAATTATTCCGGCAATCCCCGCAAGAACTACGAATATCACGGGCGACAAGTTGAGGAACACAGACCCGGCAAGAATAAGCAAGTACATTCCGAGAGTCCAAGCGTCAATTATCGATTTGCTGAAGAGTTTTGTTACGGCATTGAAGATTAATACGCAGACGCATACACGGACTCCCGCAAAGGCATGTTTTACCCATTCAAGCGAGGAATAAGCCTGAATGACTCCCGCAAGCAATGTGATTATCACTACAGACGGGAATACGACTCCCAATGTCGCTACGATTCCGCCGGGGATTCCTGCGACTTTCCGCCCGATGAATGTCCCGACGTTTACGGCGATGACTCCGGGGGTACACTGACCGATTGCGTAGTAGTCGGCGAGTTCCTCATCTGTTCCCCAGTGCTTGTTTTCGACAATTTCGCGCTGCAATATCGGGAGCATTGCATATCCTCCGCCGAAAGTTACAGCCCCTATTTTTGCGAACGTGAAGAAAAGGTCAATCAATATCTTCATATCAATATTCCTTAATGTGCTTTTGCGAGTCCATTATGACAACACAGCCCCGTCTCACGCGCTGAATTACCGTACGCATATCATCTTCAGGAATCGCCACACAACCGCCGGTAAATTTATTCTTCGTGTAACAGTGAAGGAATATCGCCGAGCCTTTTCGGGGTGTCCCGTCATAATTCCAGCTTATATTGAGGCAGTACTGATAGCCGGGGTTGTAGTCGATAATGTGTTCGCTTTCTTTCGGGTCGAATGCGTCATAATCTCTCGTTGAGACCATTGTGTTGTAACGTTCGGAATTTGAGTCGCCTATCCAGTAATGCGAGTCATCAGCCTGAGTATATCCCATAGGGCAGCCCGGGTCTTCAAGAATCCCGAATGCCTCCGTGAACGTGTAGACTCCTACGGGTGATTTAACGTCTCCTTCGCGGGTTTTGCCCCAGCCTTTTTTGCCGATGTAGGCTTGGCATGAAACGATTTCGCGCCATGTTCCGCCGTTCTTTTCGTGGAACGAGAATATTGCGTTTGAACCGTGAGTCCCCGAAACTATTGCAAGCTGTGTTGCGTTCTCTGCTGCTTTGAGGCGTGAAACCCATTCGGGCGACTCGTTGTAGTCAGCAAAAGCAGGTGAAACAAGTAACATAATCAACGCTAAAACTTTAAGCATGAAAATTCCTCCTGTAATTACAGATTTTTGACAGAACACACGAATTACATTCCGGCCTCTGAGAATGACAGACTGCCCGGCCGTGTGCAATCATATTAACATGGCCGCCGAGACATCGCGACTCCGGCACAACATCTTCAAGCATTAGGGAAATTTCTTCGGGTGAAAACTTTTCGGGGGCAATCCCGACTCGCTTTGAGATTCGCGTTATGTGAGTGTCGACGGGGAACGCAGGAATCCCGAAGTCAAACAGCAGTGTACACGCTACAGTTTTCGCGCCGACTCCCGGCAGTGCCCGCAGGTATTTCCGTATATATTCGCGGTCATGAGCTGCAAGTTCACGTATCGAGTAGTCGCCGAAATCGGATTTTACGCGCTCAAGTATTGTGATGATTCGTCCGGCCTTAGTGTGAGCGAGTCCGGCTGTGCGTATTGAGTCCTCAAGTTTCGATTTTCCAGCTGTGATTACGTCCGGCCATGTCGGGAAATTCGCTTTGAGATTCTCATATGCCCTGTCGCGGTTAATGTCGTTGGTGTTCTGCGATAAGACCGTAAGAATAAGCCCGTCCAGAGGCTCATTATGTCCGAGTTTGGGCGGGTATTGTTCGTTGTGGTACTGCGACTCTAATGCGTCAAGAATTTCCGTTATGAGATTCATTTTTTGCTGATGATTTTTTCTTTTTGCGGGGGTTACGTGAAAATTTCTTCTCTAATCTCATTCCGTCAGACAACATTTTCTTCAAACGCGCCTTAACGAGTCCGTGTACTGTCTTTTCGCTGAATGATCCGTCTTTGCGTTGTTTACCTGCATTGATTCCCGTGAGGATTTCGAGTCCTTCGTCAATATCCTTCACAGCCCAGACCGAGAATTTTCCCTCATTAACCGCGTCAATAACTTCATCGCTCAACATCAAATGACGCATGTTAGACTCTGGAATCATTACGCCCTGTTCGCCCGTCAACCCTGAAATCTTGCAGTACTCATAGAATCCCTCTATTTTCTCGTTGACTCCACCTATGGGCTGAACGTTCCCGAACTGGTCAACCGATCCCGTTACGGCTATTCCCTGATTGAGCGGGAGTCCTGAGAGTGCTGAAAGTATGCGGTAAAGCTCCGTTGATGACGCGCTGTCGCCTTCAATGCCGGAGTAATTCTGCTCAAAAGTTATGTGTGCCGATAGACTCAGCGGCATATCCTGAGCGTATTTCCTTCCCAAATAGCTTGAGAGAATCATCAATCCTTTGTTGTGAATCGGCCCGGTCATTTTCACTTCGCGCTCAATGTTCACGACTCCTTCCTGACCCATGAAAACGTTTGCCGTGATTCTTGAAGGGTGTCCGAACCTGTAATCGTTGAGATCTATAACGCTGAGTCCGTTTATCTGCCCTACGACTCCGCCGGAAGTGTCGACTCTTATTACCCCGTCCCTGAATGCACGTGTCAATTTCTCGCGGTAAAGTCCGAGCCTGTAATTTCTGTGTTCGATGGCTTTGATGACATCTGAGCGCGTTACGATTTTCCCTTCAGCCCATGCGCTTGACTCGGTGATTAATTCTCTGAGCCTCCCTGTTTCGACCGACAAAAGATTCTGGTCTTCAGCCTCACGCCCTGACCATTCTACGATCTCAGAGAGTGCTTGAGCGTCAAAAGGTTTGAGATTGCGTATCTTCACATACTCTGCGATGTAACGGGCCATTTTGCGTTCATTGGCGGCGTTTCGGGGCATGTCGTAATCAAAGCTGGCTTTAACCTTGAAGATTTTCCCGAACTCAGCGTCATAATACTGTAAAAGCTCATAGATATACGCTGTTCCCGTCATAATGATTTTGAGGCTGATGGGAATTGCTGACTGCCTCAATGATGACACAGGAATCGCGCCGTACTGCTCGCCGAGATTCTCAATTGAAGCCGAGCCTGTCCGCAGGATTCTTTTGACCGACTCCCACGCCATGAAGTTCATCAATACTTTCTCTGCGTCAAGAAAGAGGAATCCCCCGTTGGCCTTGTGGAACGCCCCCGCCAATATCCGCCGGAAGTCTGTGTACAAATATCCCTGATGGCTTTCGTATTCGACACGCCCGGAAAGATTGTAGTATGTCGGATTCGTCTCCCAAATCACCGGCGCACCTTTTGACGGGTCATTGCTGACGAACAAATTAGCCTGGTAGCGCGTGAAGTCAACTTCCGCATTCTCTTCCCTCGCCGCCGTAACGAACGCCCCGAAATTCTCGATGATGTCATCCGTCATTGCGTCAAACCACTTCATGAGAGCGTCATTGCCCGCGTATTTGCCGCGAATCTCGTCC
>JAFSLR010000181.1 GCA_017448375.1 Synergistaceae bacterium
GTCAGCAAAAAGCGGATAACGTCAGGAAATGATATATCCCATTCGCCCGATGAAATCCGCCAGACTGACACTAATATTAGAATTGTTACGGGGAGAAATATTTTACTCCTCTTCGGAAACTGCATCGTAAAGCGCGTAAATCTTCCTCACTAATTCCCGCGCCATGTTCTCATCTTCACCGAGTCCGACAAGATATGTGTCAATTTCATTCCAGCCGTTTTTCTTGAGAATGTTAATCCACGACTCCGGCTCATCTTTTCCCGCCAAATCATTCTGTGCATGATCCCCCGCTACTATCATCAACGGTGAGAGAATGAGCTTCTTTATTTCGGGATGACGTTTCAGTTCGGCCATGACATCATTAATTGAAGGGGCTGACTCTACAGTTCCAACGAAAAATCTCCCGTAAGCCCTCTGATTCAATGCAAGCTGTAACTGCAAGTACTGGGCGTTCGCAATATGTTCGGGAGTCCCATGACCCATTAAGATTATTGCGGTCTCATTGTCCTTGAGCTTGTCCGAAAATCTCTTCATGAGAATGTCCGCTACTGCCTCACAGCCTTTAACGCCGTCAAGGAACGGTCTGCAAACATTGACTTCCTCAAATCCGAATTTCCCCGAAATACCACCGAAAGCGTTTGCAACATTGCAGACTTCATCATATTCTTCGCCCGGTATCATGTGAGTCGGAATCACTGTAACATACGAATATCCTTCATCATTGAGCTGTGCGAGTGCCTGAGCCGGAGTCGGAATCGATTCGCCCGTTTCTTTCTGAATCTTACGGCGTATTATGTTTGACGTGAATGAGAGTCTCACATCAACGCTCGGAAATTCTTTCTTCACCGTGTCAACAAGATTATCAATCGCTTTTCTTGCTTCTGGGACTGACGTACCGAATGACACAACGAGAAACGCGGATTTTGATTCGTCTTCATCATGTGCAAATGAGGCTGACGGAATCATTATGAGAATTGCGAGAATTAAAGCTGAGATTATTTTCTGCATTTTGAAAATTGAATGCCTCCTTGAAGTTTGAAATAATGAAATTATACACATACGCATTGATGAAAAAATCAGCCTTATGTGATACGAAAATATTATGCAGTCAAGCTATAATTACACAGAAAAATTTTTCAGGGAGATTAAGATTCATGATACCGACACGCGAACAAGCATATGACCTTCTCAAACAGCACAACAAGGAAGAGTCCCACATTCACCACGCTCACGCAGTAGAAGCCGCAATGAGACATTTCGCCGGACTCTACAATGAGGACGCTGACTTATGGGGAATCGTAGGAATCCTTCACGACATTGACTGGGAGGAGACTTCCCCGAAACCAGAAACTCATTGCCACGTTGCACCCGAAATTCTCAGAAGCGCAGGTGTTGACGAAAATATAATACACGCTGTACAGTCTCACGGATTCGGAATATGCACCGACATTGAGCCGTCAAATAACATGGAACGGACTCTCTTCACGATTGACGAGCTTACAGGGCTTATTATCACAGCAGGACTCGTGAGACCGTCAAAATCACTCGCTGACCTCGAATTGAAGTCCGTCAAAAAGAAATGGAAGGACAAAGCATTCGCACGCGGCGTAAACAGAGAAGTCATAAAGCAGGGCGCGGAAAAAATGAATATGCCCCTCGATGACGTAATAAATGAAACAATAAAGGCATTAAGGCCGGTTGAGAAATTAATCGGTATGTAAATTTTCACTGGAGATGATTTGATTTATGGCTGTAAGAATTTTGCTCGCAGATGATCACCCCCTGACACGTTCAGGAATCGCAGAATTTGTCAGGCGTGAGGAAACATTCGAGCTTGTTGCGGAAGCCGAAGACGGTTTTGACGCTTGGGAGAAAATCAAGGAATTACGCCCGGACGTAGCCTTGCTTGATATTCGTATGCCGGGTTATGACGGTGTTGCTGTCGCCCAGAAAGTCAAGAACGAAGGAATGAATACCGCTATCGTAATGCTGACTTCATATGACGCTCAGCAGTATGTTATAGCCTCGTTAAGGGCAGGTGCGCGCGGTTTCGTCTTAAAGACTGTGAGTCCCAAAGAGCTTACGACCGCTATTAACACTGTCGCAAAAGGCGGACTATATCTTGACCCTGAAGTAGCGTCAGTAATGGGAGCGCAGGATTTTATCCCTGAGCAGTTATCCGTAAGGGAGCGTGAAGTTCTCTTATTGGCGGCAAAAGGACTCTCAAGCAAGGAAGTGGCAAAACAGCTTTTCATCAGCGAAAGAACCGTTCAGACTCATTTAGCGTCAATATATGACAAGCTCGGTTCACGTAACAAGACTGAAGCATTACTTCTCGCGCTGAAGTACGGAGTTGTTACGCTTGAGGAACTTTTAGAGGACAATTAGCCGTTAATGTTTTCATATTTACGGAAGAAATTTACGGGGTCAGGGTCTCACTTCCTGGCCTTTTTGCTTTGTGCGCTCATACTGCCTTCAGCCGCTGTAGTATTCGTAGCGGTTGCGGGAATGCTCAGCCAGGAAAACGCAATGGAAGCCGCAGTAAGTTCCTACGTTCAGGATTTGGCCGAAAGTTTAAGCTATCATCTCGGCGGTGATTCTGATGTCTGGACGTTCTCAATGTTAAATGATTTCACGAGTTTTCCGTTTTTCTCTTGGGGGCCTTCAATACCGGGATGGGTTGCGTTGATAGCTCAGGACGGAAGAGTAATCGTCTCATCTCCCGGATCAGTCAGCATAATCACCTCAATATGGCAGAATAATTTACCCGTAGGCCATGCCGTGAAAGTTACCGACAAGCAGGGCGCGCAGTACACGCTTGCGATTTACCCCGTGAAACGCCCCGGCGGAGGATATGTTGTAGCTGCGGTTTCGTGGACTCAGTTATTGGGGGGTCTTGTAGGTGTTGTGAGGATATGGCCTGCGCTTATTGTGGCAATGGCATTCCTGAGCTTTATTGCGATTCGTTTATTGTGGAGCAAAGTTATGACTCCGTTGCGTTCTCTTGTCTCAAAGATTGACCGTATGACACTCGGAAAGGACGTTCCCGAAAAATTACCCGAAGGAACGATTCAGGAAATCGAGAGCGTACACAGCGCATTACAGCGTTACGCACAGGCGGCCGTTGAACGGGACAATCTCCGAAACCGTTATGTCCGTGATGTGGTACAGGCTCAGGAACAAGAGCGTATGGACATGGCAAGGGAGATTCATGACGGGGCATTGCAGGACGTTACAGCGTTGTTACAACAGATACATATGATAGAGGATGACGAGAACAAGACATCAAGACTCCGTCGCACCGAGATTATCGCAAAAGCTGTCGTTAAGGAATTGCGCGCATTCTGTGATGAGCTTGCGCCCCCGTGGATGGATTTGGGACTCAATGAGGCTGTAACGGAACTGGCCGAAAGACTTTCACAGGCATATGATATTGTGATAATGACGGATTATGACGAGGAAACCGACAAGGCCGAGCTTGAGAACGACAAAATATTATCCCTGTTAAGAATCATTCAGGAGGCCGTGTCAAATGCTGTGAGACATGGGCAGGCTACAGAAGTTAATGTACAGCTTACGAACGAGAATAATACTTTGACTCTTGAGATTGAAGACAACGGTAAAGGTTTTGACTCGACACACATCAATCACGAGACTCTGAGGGTTGAAGGTCATCGTGGACTCGCGAGCATGACCGAGAGAATGTCGTTGATGGGCGGGACTCTCAAGATAGTATCAAAGCCGAATGAAGGCACAAAGATTACAGCGTCATTGAAGGTGTGAAGGGTGAAAGAAATTGTGAGGGA
>JAFSLR010000182.1 GCA_017448375.1 Synergistaceae bacterium
TCTTAAGCTCCTGCCTGTGCGTTATGTATTCTCGTGAGCATGTCTTTGAGTTCGCCGACCTGAATCTGCCCCGGTGCGCTGACCTGTCCTGCTGCCCCGAACGTCATGCATGACCCTGACAATTCGCACGCAACACGGCTCATCATTCCAAGAGGCCCCATTGAGATTGTGAGATAAGGACGGTCAGAATCTTTCCCGAACTCTACGGACGCTGAAATCACCGCTAATACGTCCCCTTTTGACTTGGGCATTACGGCGGCTTTCGGCATGTCTGCTCCTGCTGCTTTCTGGTTCTTGAGGGTTGTTACGATTTCGCTTGCTGAAGGAGTCGCCGAGAAATTATGCCGTGAACCTACAACGAGACATCCGGCTTTGTGGATTTCATCAACGAGTTTCACAGAAACGTCAGAGGCTTTAGCGTTCCAGTCAGTATTCCCCCAGAACATCTCAACGTCAGCCAGATCTGCATCACCGCTTTTAGCGACAGCAAGATTAGCCGCTGAGTAATCCTCAAATGACGGTGAAACTTCTCCGCCTTCAGGTTTAGTGCGAATCGTGAACAATATCGGGGTCTCCTTCAGGACTCCGCGAAGAGCCTTCAATGTTTCCAGCAGTTTGGGAGTGTTGAATAAATCCTCGTAGAAATCCGCTCTCCATTCGACCAAATCAGCCGGAAGTTTCGTAATCTCTTCAGCCTTTGCGAGAATATCGGCTTTAGTTTTTGCGACAATGGGTACGATTGTTTTCGGGACTCCTGCTCCGAGTTCAACGTTGCGTATTTTGATTGTCTTCATGGCCTAATCGATTCCGTTTTCAGCAAAATACTTCTTCGCAACATCAAGGCACTGTTTCGCGTGTCCTGCAACACCGCGTGCTTTGATTTCCGCAAGGTTGGGGAGCTCAATCGACAGCGGTATATTGGGCATAGCTTTTACCATGTCAGCAATAGCCATTGCGCCTTCGCCCGGGTACATTCTGCCTTCGCGGGCTGTGAAGAGCATAAGGTCATCTTTGATGTTGTCGAGTACGGGGTCTCCGTTGGGCATGTCATCGGAAGGTTTTCCTGCCGGGCCGTCGCAAAGGTGAATGAAGCGGAAATACTTTCTCGGAGTTCTCGCAAGCTCTGCACCTGTAACACCTGCCCTGCCTGCGTGAAGAGTGTCGACCATCACGAAAACGTTATCCCTGTAAAGGTTGTCGATGAGGGTAATATCTTCCTGAAGGTTACGTACACCAGCCCAAGGAAGGAACTCAATGTTGAACATGAGGCCGAACTCTTTGGCCATGTCAGCGACTTTTCCGGCGGTCTCGGTGTACCATTTGACATCGCGTGTCCACACTGAACCGAGAACATCTGTTGCGCCTAATTTCGCGGCTGCCTCGAATGCGGGTTTGTACTCGTTGATGTCGAGGTCTTTGCGGATTCTGGCAAGCTCAATGTCCATTAACGGCATGTCATACTCTTTGAGGGCGGCTTTGATGTCGGCAAAGAGTTTCGGGTCGTCCTGCGGGAGGAATGAAGGTTCGCCGGGAAGGTGCATAGGAATTGTGCGGAGGCTGACGTAATCATAGCCGGCTTCTTTTGCGATTTTGATTTGATCCATAGGGTTTGTGCCGGGGATTGTGAGGTATGCTAACGAAAATTTACGGGACATTTAATGTTTCTCCTTTCATGAAAATGAACAAACCGCCCATGTGATAGCGGCGGCATAATTCCGAAATTCTTACTTTCCTTCTTTTTCCTTCATGATTGTCTCAAGAGTCTGGCGCATTACGTCCAGCGGTACGGCTTTTCCGCCCGTCCAGAGCTGAATCTGACGGAGTCCCTGATACAGTGTCATTCCGAGTCCGTTGATGGTCTTGCAGCCGACTTCTTCAGCCTCTTTGAGGAAACGTGTTACAGCGGGGTTATATGTTGCGTCAAAGCAAATGTGCGACGGCTTGAGGAATTTCTTGTCGACGCAGGTATATTCCTCTTTGCCCTTCATGCCGAGTCCTGAAAGGTTGAGGACTATATCTGTTTCTTCGAGTGCTTTTGCGATTCCGGCTTCGTCAGCTGCTCTCAGGGGCACGCAGACTCCGGGGTAGAATCCGTTGATTTCGTTGCTGAGGGTCTCGCACATTTCCGAGCGTGAAGAGATATAGATTCTCTTTGCTCCGGCTTCGGCAAGCTCAAGGCAAACTGACCTTCCCGTGCCGCCCGCGCCGAATGAGAACATTACTTTGTCCTTGATTGTGCAGCCGTGTTCGAGAATGTCGCGGAGTGCTCCGTAGCCGTCTGTGTTGTAGCCTACGAGTTTTCCTTCGGCTGTTTTGACGACAGTGTTTGAGCTTCCCATTTTCTTGCAGAGGGGATCATAGTCATCAAGGTACTGCATGACTTCGACTTTGTTGGGTTTGGTTACGGCGCACCCCAAGAATGTCGGCATGTAGCGGATACCGTCAATGATTTCCTTGAGGTGAGTGCTGTCTGCCTCGCAGTAGCAGTAAACCATGTTGAA